>CAXTEW010000168.1:0-6681 GCA_964243175.1 uncultured Acidobacteriaceae bacterium | reverse complement strand
TTGACATAGACCTCGTGCGTGCTGAGGCCTTCCGGTTCGAGGAAGAACTGGTGCGAGGTCTTATCGGGGAAACGCACCACCTTATCCTCAATCGATGGACAATACCGCGGTCCTATTGCCTCGATTGCGCCAGAGTACATCGGCGACCGGTGCACATTGCGCCGAATGATCTCGAGCGTCTCGGGCGTCGTATGTGCGATATGACAAGAGATCTGCCGTAGCGGCAGCTGCTTTGTCCGGAAAGAGAAAGGTGTAGGCTCCGTATCTCCGGGCTGCTCTTCAAACTTCGACCAGTCGATCGTTCGGCCATCCAGGCGCGGCGGCGTCCCTGTCTTGAGCCGCGCGCTGCGCAGTCCCAGTGACTTCAGTGATTCGCCCAGCAGCACCGATGCCGGCTCGCCTGACCGTCCTGCCGGGTACTGCTGCTCGCCGCAATGGATCAGGCCATTCAGAAAGGTTCCCGTCGTGATCACTGTCGCCAGAGCATGGACACGCCGCCCATCCCGCAGCGTGAGCCCAACCATACGGGCTCCGTTGCCGGGCTGCTCTGCCGCGGTAAGTTCCTGCCCGTCAATACCTTCGAAAATGAAGCCTGTGACCTCGGCCTGCTTGATGTGCAGGTTTGGCTCACTCTCCAGCACCTGCCGCATCGCCGTGCGGTACAGCGCCTTGTCACACTGCGACCGCGGGCTCCAGACTGCGGGTCCGCGCGAGGTATTCAGCAGGCGGAACTGGATGCCAACCGAATCCGCGACCATGCCCATCACGCCACCAAGCGCATCAATCTCGCGCACGAGGTGACCCTTCGCGATCCCACCAATCGCGGGATTGCAGCTCATCTGGGCAATCAAGTCAAGGTTCAGCGTGAACAGCGCGATCCGCAGGCCCATGCGCGCAGCAGCCACCGCAGCCTCACAGCCGGCATGTCCCGCGCCTACTACTGCTACGTCGTACTGCTCGATGGGTGCCATACCTTCACTATTGTACGAAGTCTCTGCTCCCGTCCCGCTGCAGTTGGCTGGTCAGGAACGCAGGGCAGTCCCGGCATGGCAGGGCGCCCCCACCAGGTGCTCTTCAAGGAAGTCAGAACAGATGCCAAGCAGCCGGAGCCCGGCCGCAGACGAAAACCAGTGACCTTCTCCCGGCAACAATTCGACCCGGTGCGGTACGTCCCGCTCAGCCAGTAACTTCCCGAGCGTCTCCGCCTCGGCTGCCGGGACTACCTGGTCCTCCATGCCATGCACCGCCAGCACCGGCGGCATCCCGCGTAAGGCCCGCTTGGCCCACTCCGCCGGCATTCCTCCCGAGACCTCGACCGCAGCCCGGATCCTCCGGTCGTCCACTGCCAGCGCCATCGCCAGGTACCCGCCGAGAGAAACACCCACCACGCCTATCCTCTCCGGATCCACGCCCGGACGGCCCGCGATATAGGTAACAGCATCGCGGGCGGCCGCCAGCCACTCTGCAAAGCTGTAGCCGTCGAGTATCGTTTCCCGCGTCGCCCGCACGGTCCCGGTCTTGTCGAAGTAGTGCGGTGCATAGGCCGCGATACCAGCCTGCGCCAGCATCGGGGCAAAGCGCCCGAACCAGAAGGATCCTGCACCGCCTGCACCATGCAACACCAGTAATGCCGCATGCTTCTTGTCTGAGAGTGGTTCTGACTGCTCGATGCGCACCGTTTTGCCAGAACTGCCAAATGTCTGCATACAGAAAAGATGCGGCGGCAAAGCCCTGCGATCCACCCCTGAGTGTCAGGGTCTTACCGCCTGTGAAAACAAAAGTCGACACTTGGCAACAAAGAGAACGCGGCAGCCGAAGCCGCCGCGCCAGGTTTCAAAAGGAAGTGGCAGCAGCCGCTAAAACTGGAACCGTGCGCCGAGTTGCAGCTGCCGCTGGCTGTAGGCAAAGTTGTCGTTGTTGACAGCCGTCACCGCGCTATACGGCGTTGTCGTATACGGCACCAGCTGGTTCTGGCTGCCCACCGTTGCCGTGCCCGACTTGGCTGTCACATCGCTGACCGTATAAGCCGACGTCCCCACTGAGTTCACATTCTGATGATTCGCCAGGTTAAAGGCCTCGCCGAAGAACTCGAGCCGGTACTGCTCACGAAAGACAACCCGCTTCGAGACGCGCAGATCGAGGACGTTGATTCGCGGCTGCTGGTAGAGGTTGCGGATGGGGCCAGGGACGCGATCGCTGCCACCCGAACCATTGAAGGAGCTGGTATTGGTAAGCGTTTGTACAGGTGCGCCCGGTGTCACGGTAAGCGTCGACGACGCGCCATTGATGCCAAGCGAGTAGGGCAGCCCGCTCTGCGCCTGGAAGTCTGGTGCGATCTCGAAGTCATTCAGCAGGTACCCGAGCGGTCCATGGACGTGGTACGGCAGATCGCCAACCGCATACAGCACCATGCGGCTGGGAACGTTCTGTGGCGAGTTGCCGTAGTCCAGCCGGATGTTAGTCGGGTCGAGCAGCGAGGTTGCGCTCGCGCCGGTCGTATTGTTCACCCCGTAATCCAGCGCATGCGACCAGGTGTAGTTCGCATTAAAGGATACGTAGTGCGAGAAGCGGTGAGCATACTGCCACACAGCCGCCTCGTAGTTCGAGGTCACGCCACTGAAGATATCGGTCACCGAGCTGAATTTGTTGTTGGGTCGTGCACCGAGAAACGCGTTCGCCGTAATGACCGATCCATTCGGCAGCCCGCCCGGCACAGCGCCATTCACTGTGAACGAAACCTGCTTGGGCTTTGGCAGGTTGGTATCGACAAAGTCAGGGAGACGGCGGCCGTAGGCACCCAGCCAGGAGACGCTGAACACGTCGTTCTTGCCAAGCTGCTGCTCCACCGTGAGATCGGCCTGGTGTATCTCGGGCACATTGAAGTTCGGATCGAGATAATAGGCAGCCGCGTTGCCACCGGTGCCACCCAGGCAGGAGGCCAGGCTTTGCGTCGGCACAACCTGCGGGAAGTTGGGTGAGCAGGCTGACGGAGCAGCAGTCGTTGAGGGATACAGGTTCGGGTTGCTCTGCGCGCTCGCCGAGCCTGTGCCAATCAGGGCCTGGTAAATGGTGGAGTTGATTTCGCGAGCAAAGAATTCTCCGTAGCCGCCACGCACGATGGTCTTGCCATTGCCCAGCACGTCAAGCGCGAAACCAACGCGCGGTGCGATGTTGAGCTTGTCACTGGGTAGGTTGTAGCTTTGTGGTAGCGCGGGGTTCGGTATCTGTGCGCTTGGCAGTGCCTCATACTCCCAGCGCAGGCCCGCCGTAATGCTCAGCCGGCGCGTTGCCTTCCACTGGTCCTGCAGGAAAAGCCCGTAATCACTGGTGGTGAAATCGATGCCCGGGTCGCCGGTGCCCTGGTAGAAGTACTGGTAATGCTGGGCCGGCGTCGTGGCTGAAACGGTTGAGAGATACTGGTCCGAGATATAGCTGCCCAGCGTGGTGTTGCCCGAGTAGGAGTAATAGCCATACTGCGCGTACAGGTTCGAAATCCGGTCGTCGGTGTGGATGTAGTCTTCACCGAACTTGATGTCGTGATTCCCATGCTGCCAATCGACCGTATCGGCCACCTGCCAGCGCCGCTCATCCGGGTAAGCGCCGCGGTTGAGATAGTTCGGCGTACCGAGCGCAAAGAAACCGCTGAGCGAAACTTCCGGCGGCAGGCCCAGCGAATTGGTGTAACCCTTGCTGGTGTTGACCAGGTTGTTCTGCTCGTAGGCGGTCGGCGTCTGGTTGTCCTCGAACTCGAAATCGCGGCCGTACATGTAACGGACTTCATTGCTGATGTTCGACGTGAGAAAGGTGTCGAGCTTGCCGACGATCCAGTTATCACGCACGTAATCGTTGCCGAAGGTGGCCACGCCGTCAGCAACCGCGGGCGAAGTCTGGATGCCGCCAGGCGAAGTCCAGTGCATCACATTGCCTTCAACCGCGACATGGTTTCTTTGGTTCACTTGCCAGTCGAGTTTGGGGAAATAGATGGTCTGGTCGCCGGTGCGCGGCACAGTGCCGAGTTCGCTGCGCAGCCCGGAGACACCATTGGCATACACCGTTGCTGCCGCGGCATAGGTCAGGCCGGTGTTGGTCGCCACCGCGCAGACATTGGCATCCTGGTAGTTCGGCGCGGCCGCACCGCTGGTCACGCCGCAGGTCTTGCCTCCAGGCAGCCTTGCATCCGCAGGCGTGTAGAAGTTTGCATTTGCGCTTGCCGCGGTGATCGTCGCGGCTCCAGGAAAGTCGTGGTAGAAACGATCCGCTGCGAGGAAGAAGAAGAGCTTGTTCCGTAGGATCGGGCCGCCTACCGTCAGTCCATACTGGCGCCGCAGGTCTGTCGGCTTGAAGAGCTCGGCCGTGTAAACATTGGGCGCAGTTTCGACCGGGTGGAAGACCGTCGGGTTGATCGCCGCCCACTGGCTGTCGCGATCGTAGTAGTAGCCGGAGCCGTGGAAAGCATTGGATCCACTCTTCGTCACCGAGTTCACAATGCCGCCAGCCGAGCGGCCATACTCCACCGAGTAGTTCGATGTATTGACCTGGAATTCCTGCACAGCTTCTTTAATCGTCGAATAGCCTGCGCGGGTGCGTCCGCGCTCTTCTGAGAAGAAAGCCTGGTTGTCGTCAGTGCCATCGACCGTGATGTTATTCAGCAGGGTGCTCTGGCCGCGAAAGCTCAGCAGGCCATAGCCGCTCGAGTCGTTCACCACGCCAGGCGTCAACAGCGCGAATGCCGACCAGCGATAATTGTTCTCCGGCAGATCGCTGATTGTTTCCTGTGGAATGACATCGGCAAAATCAGGAGAGACGGTATTGACGAGCGGCGCCTGGTCCGTAACCTGCACAGACTCCGAGCTCGAACCCACCTGCATGTGCCCGTCAATCGTCGTGAATACACCTACCTGTACAACAGCATTGACGGAGCGATAGGTCTCGAAACCAGGAGCCGTGAAGCCGACATTGTAAGCACCCGCTTCCAGGTGCACCGCACGGAAGAAGCCGGACTCATCTGCCTTGAGCGTGATCTCGGCATTGGTCCCGTTGTTATGGACCACCACGGTTGCGCCGCTGACAATCGCGCCTGTGCTATCGGTCACCGTGCCGCCGATTGCGCCGTCGACGGCAGTCTGCGCAAAGCCGGCGGGCAGCGCGAGTGCCAGCGTGAGGGCGCTCGTGGCCCGGGCGAGGGTAAAGCGGGGTATCATGTGGTCTCCTTGGGAGTGGATAAGGGATGGCAGCAACGCAGCCTGTCTACACAGGTGAAGAGAGGCCGAGTTCGATGAGCGCGTTCGGGTTGACAGCGGCAGATTAGCAGTTCACAGCCGGGCCGCAAGCGCACGATTTTGGACTGTGGAGAGTGTCACAGAGGTTTGTGAAGCGCGTGTAAAGATCGGGAGCACGACGCCAGTTACACCACCCCTCACTGCAGACGCGGTGCACTCGCCAGGCGCTTATGCTCCCTTCGGCCTCAAAGATTCTCTGCGGCTTCAACGCAAGAGGCCCGCAGGAGCATAGGAGGGACGCTGCCAAGCCCTATAGTTCTGGCCCATTTAAGCCTGTGGTTGGGAGTGCCGCTACGAGGAAGGGGTCGGTTGCCGATTGAGGAAAGGCGATTGCGGCGGATACGCGAGTTGGTGTGGGAAGATGGAACTTATGGGCAACTTGGGTAGCAAAGAACATACTTCATACCGAATACCGCTGATGCCAAGTGCTGCAAGGCACCTCGTCTTACGATGCTTTGAGGAAAGAGATCAGTGGAAGAGAACTGAATTGGTCAACGAGGTGAAGCGTCGACATGTAGAGGGCGGCGGGCTGATGGGTAAGCAGTCGCCAGAACAGGTCGTCAAGAAAGTCTTGGCCGGCCTCAGATCAGAAGGCTTAGCTTTGCATGTTGTGAAAGGCATATGGCGTTACAACGGGGACCAACCCGGGGAGACTCGCATAGACATCGCAGCAGTCCTCACTGTTGATCCCTCCTTGATTGAAGACGACGAAGACTCTGACGATTTAGCCATTCAACAAGAAGTGGGGCGCGGTCCACAGTCAGTCTACGTTCTACTACAATCCAAACAATCGTGAGCTTGCTGAATTCAAAGGGCGCGACTACTGGGAGTGTAAGGTCGGTTTCACTACGGTATCCGTCGACGTACGGGTATTGGGTCAAGGGGTTAAGACCGCGTTGTCTCACCTTCCAGCAGTGGCTTTGGTCATCCGCACTGACGATGCGCAAACCTTGGAAGGTATTCTCCCTCGCGCATTACGACTAAGTGACTCCGAAGTTATAGACGCTGGTCCCGAGTGGTTCTGGACATCGCCGAACCGCATTCTTCGATGGCATGAACTATTCTGTCAGTCTTTGAAGTGCCTTGGAACCGAGACTGCCGAAGGCTTATCAGAAAGATAGTACCGGTGAGCACTAGCCAAATTGAAGCAGCATACACGTGCTGGAACACGGCGAATCACACGGAACCTGCGATCAAGGTGAACTTAGAACGAATGCTCCATCGGCCCTCCTTTCGTCGACTTGATCCCTGACACTGACAGTTGCTCAAGGATCGTGCGCTGCGCGGTGGCCCTAGAAGTGCATCCGCGCCGACAGCTGTACCTGGCGATCCTGGTACAGGCCGGTGTTGTTCGCATTCAGCCGCGTGCCGAACTCTGACGAGCCGGCCGCCGTTCCGCTCT
>CAXTEW010000167.1:0-6696 GCA_964243175.1 uncultured Acidobacteriaceae bacterium | reverse complement strand
GGCCCAACTCGATCGTTTTCGGGGCGGCACTTCCCCGGAATACTTCAGGCAAGTTGCAGGATTGGTAGCTCTGTACAGAGCTAAATGAAACTGCCAGCCCTTTGGGCTGGCAGTCATTTTGTACCGAAGCAGCGATGGTGCGCAGCGCGGCCCCGTTGTTGGAGTTACTTCTTCTTCGGCTGGGCAGAAGCACCGGGGCTGTCCGAAACGCTTCCCTGCGCACGCGAATGCGAGCCATCCCCAGGCTGCAGGGGCGAGATGCCACCCTTCTTCATCAGCTGTGCCGCGATCTCGTAGATCTCCTCTGGCGCGTAGTCAGGAGAGAACAGCGAACGCGATTCGCCGATGACCGGTGCTTCCGCACCGTAGTCCGGCGCACCCTGAATGACTTCGAGTTCCTGCCCATCGGCCCAGTCGGCGGGACCAGACCACACACCGGCCACGTCGGTATAGTCTTCCGGCGAGAAGGTGTAAATGCGGCGGTGGCTGCCGATCTCCTGCCACTTGCGTGCTTCGGGGATCTTGGCATCATCGATGTTCGGGGTCGGCAGCATCTTGGTCACTTCGACGCCGGTCAGCTTGCGAAGCGCGAGCGCATACGCCGCCTGGTGCACGCCACCGCGGACCATCAGGTAGCCGATCATGTCGCGTGCGGTCTGGCTGGTGCTCAGCTGGTAGCAGCGATGCTTGTGCATGCGCGCGCCAGTCTCCAGGAAAAAGTTATGAAGCAGGTCCGTGACCAGGTTGCCGCTGGAGAATACGTGCTGGCCAGTCCAGAAGTGACCCATGGAATCCATGACCTGGTGGCCACCGCCGCCAACAATGGCGTGATGGGTGTTGCGGAGATCCTTGACCGAGGCCAGGGGCGCATCCGTCGGATCGCCTTCGGGAACGCTGCCTTCCAGCATCAGGTTAATCGCCGTTGCCACCAGTTCGACGTGACCTACTTCTTCAGCCGTAATGCAGGCGATGAGGTCATGGAAGGGCTTGAGTTTCTTCTTTTCCTTAAAGCCAAACGACTGGTGAAGATAGTTGTTCAGCGTCGACATTTCGCCGAACTTGCCGCCAAGAAGTTCTTGCACGGCTGCCGCGCCGTTCGGATCGGGATTGGTCGGTTTTTCGAGCGGGATCAGGAGCTTATCGATACGGAGAAACATAGTGGCGCCTTTCGGGTGCAAACAACTTATACGTGAGGCCGCTTTCACTGCGGGGTTTGTGTGGGGAGGCAGAGACGACGATGTTGCTCCGTTCGTGCACTGGGATGCAGGAACCTTGGCCCGACTGCATCGCTACGCAGCGATTCTACGCAGCGGCTGTTGCAATAAGAAAGCTTCGCAAAGGCTGTTACCGAAAAAACACAATGCGTGAGCAAGGGGCATGAGCCGCGACCCAGCTTCTTTGGAGCCCAACAACAATTGGCAAGGATGCGATCACAGAGCGAATCTGGTGGAGGTGACGCAGCTTATTCGCTGAAGGGCACGCCATAGGTAAGTAGCGCTGTGCGTGGCGGCCGGTGCATGGCGGCAACGGCGCGTCCGGGGCGGCCCATCGCCAGCCATATCTGCATGGCGGGCGCATTCATGTAAAGCAGCCTGGCCTGGTCGGCGGTGGCTCCGCGCTCGCTGTACACGCTGATCGTGGTCAGCAGGTGGATCTGTCCGGAAGCAAGGAGATAGGGCCCCATGCTGATGGCGGGCGCATTGTCCGGCTCGCGAAGAGCAGCTGTGTCTTGTGCAAGGACCTGGTAGTTCATCGACGCGACGGGCTCACGCATCTGCTTTTCGCGAAAGCGAGTAGTAGCGACGGTAGCAGTTGACGCACCGTACCGGATGGAGAGCGAGCAGGCGAAAGAACGAGTCGAGCGGCTGGGTTTCGGCTGGCTCAAATCGGAACGAGCTGCAGCAGGGGCAGTCCTTCTTCAGCCAGAGCAGGTGCGGTAAGGTGGCGGCGCTGCTTCGACTCGCATTCGGCATGGTCCCTCACGTGGTGGCGGCGGCGTTGCTGCTATCTCCCGATCAAGCCACGCCGACTCAAGGGGTGTGTCGCCCACCAACGTCCGTGGGAATGACCGGGGTCAGGGTTGCGGCTTTTCGCGTGGAGCCGAGGCGAAGAGATGACCGCGGCTGCCGGTGGGATCAACGGCGGTACTGGCCGGCGGCTTCTGCTTGCCTGCGTGAAGCGCGGCTGGAAGCAAGGCCGCGAGTGCGCTCGACCGGGTAAGAGGCTCGCGCACCTTGGCTGTCTGCAGCCTGGCCATGGCCGTCACGATCCTGCTTGGCGGCCGAAACGCGAGAAGGTTGGAGCGGGATGGCTCTGACTGCTGCTCCGCAGCGGGTTTCTGTACTTCCTTCATAACGACAATCCAGGCAGATCAGCAGGCTTGCTTGGAAGAGGGCCGAGGGCACGAATACTCTCGACGAAAAGTGGCGCAGGGATCGAGCGAGCTACCCCTGAGCATACGCCTCGGGAGCAAGGTGTGCCGCAGCCGGCGGCGTTGAGGTGCGTGCCGCAGAAGCGGCAGCGCGAATTTTCGGTCGGATTGAAATCCCAAACCCGCTGTGAAATTCACGCAATAGCGACAGACGCCTTCGCACGGTACGTGGGATAAAGAAGGCCAAGGTCGGCGCCAACGCGGCGTCTGCCAGGCATTTTGCTTCCTGACGTGCTCCCGATGCACCGTGGCCTTTTCCTTGAGGAATTTGCGTTTTGTTTGCTTCCGGGCAGCACACACATGCAGGCAGGTACGCTCTGCGACCTCCATGCCAAGCCCTCGGAACCAGGAGTTATCTATGCACCGGATCTCGACCCGCGCTGTTTTTGCCGGCGCCCTCAGCCTGGCCGCCGTCACGGCCGCCCCACTTCTTGCCCAGACCGATAACCTGAATAACGGGCAGCCGCAGGTGCTGAGCACCAACCAGCGGATCACGCCCCTGGCACCTGCCGGGTCACGCTTCCTGCCGCTCAATCCCGGCCTCGTGGACAACCCCGAGTACACGGTGGGCCAGGCTGTGTCGACGGTCATCAGCCCCGATGGCAAGACCCTGCTGATCCTGACCAGCGGCTATAACTCACAGGCTTATACGACAGGTACATTGGCCGGGCAGACGAACCCTGCAGACTCGACAGAGTTTGTGTTTGTCTTCGACATCTCTGCCGGCGCGCCGGTCCAGCGGCAGGCAATCCCGGTTCCGAACACATACAACGGGATCGCGTTCAGCCCGGACGGCTCCCACTTCTACGTATCGGGCGGCGACAACGACAACGTGCATTTCTATGCGCAGGCTGCTGGGAAGTGGGCGGAAACAGGGGCGCCGGTAGCGCTCGGGCACCTGGCGCTGGCGAGCGCGGCAACAGCCAGCAGCGGCGGCCTGGGTCTTGCGACCCCGCCCGAAGCGGCGGGCCTTGCCGTGTCGCCGGACGGCACGCGCATCCTGGTTGCCGACTATGAGAATGACGCGGTGACGCTGCTTGAGAACCTGCAAGGCACATGGGTGAAGGGTGCCGATCTTGACCTGCGTCCGGGTAAGTCGACCGTACAGAACCAGCCAGGTGTGCCCGGCGGCGAGTATCCCTTCTGGGCTGCTTTCAAGGGCAATGACATCGCTTATGTATCCAGCATCCGCGATCGTGAGGTCGACGTCGTTACGCCGCTTGGCGTGTTGGCGCGCATCGCGCTTCCCGGCCAGCCGAACAAGATGGTAATGAACAAGGCGCAGACGCTGCTGTTTGTTGCACAGGACAATAGCGATTCTGTCGCAGTGATTGATACAAATACGCAGCAGGTGATTGACGAGATACCAGTCACTGCGCCGCCGGCGGTATACGCCAATACGAAAAACTACAAGGGCGCAAATCCGAATGGGCTGGCGCTGTCCCCGGACGAGAAGACCCTGTACGTCACCAACGGCGGGGAGAATGCGGTCGCCGTCATCCAGATGAATGGTGCGGGCAGTGCGGGCGTCGTCGGCTTGATCCCGACTGGCTTCTACCCCAACTCCATCAGCGTGAGCGCCGACGGCAAAACCCTGTACATCGTGAATGGAAAGAGCGCGACTGGGCCGAACCCGCAGTACTGCACCACGGCCTCGGCGCCTAACTCGGGCGTTGCCGCGGCGGTGACCGGCTGTGAAGCGTCCAACGAGTATGATCTGCAACTGACCAAGGCAGGCTTCCAGGTAGTGCCCACGCCGACGGCGGCTGAGCTGAGCACGCTGACCGCAAAGGTGATTGCGAACGACCACTTCGGTCGTACGCTGACCGCGAACCAGCAGGCGACCATGGCCTTCCTGAAGCAGCACATCCAGCACGTGATTTACGTGATCAAGGAAAACCGGACTTACGACCAGGTGCTTGGCGACCTGGAGGTTGGTAATGGTGATCCGTCGATCACGCAGTTTCCGGAAGTGAACACGCCTAACTTTCATAACATGGCACGCAACTTCGTCGACCTCGATAATTTCTACGATGTATCGGATGTAAGTGGCGACGGCTGGCCGTGGTCGACATCGGCGCGAACAACGGATGTCATCGAGAAGGAGATCCCGGTAAACTACGCGGGCCGCGGCATCGACAACGACTCTGAAGGAACGAACCGCAATGTGGATGTAGGGATTGCCAGCACTTCGGCGCGGCAGGCTGAGGATCCATTGATCAGCAAGGATCCTGACCTGTTACCTGGCAACGCGAACGTGGCGGCACCGGACAGCGATGATGGCGAGCAGGGTCAGGGATACATCTGGAACGGGGCATTGAAGGCCGGCCTGACCGTGCGCGACTACGGGTTCTTTCTGGATATTGTCCGCTACAACCTGACGGGCGCTGCTGCCCCGGCGAATATCGCCGAGGACATCAATCCGTTCGCCGACAAGTACCAGGTCGCGTACTCCACTAACGCGGCGCTGCAGCCCTACACCGATCCCTACTTCCGCGGCTTCGATAATACCTTTCCTGACTATTACCGCTTCCAGGAGTGGAATCGCGAGTTCCAAGGATATGTTGGGAACGGGAACCTGCCCAACCTGTCGCTGGTGCGCCTGATGCACGACCATTTCGGTAACTTCGGGGTAGCGCTGAATGGCGTGAACACTCCGGAACTGCAGATCGCCGACAACGACTATGCGGTAGCGCAGGTGATGCAGGCAGTAGCGAACAGCCCGTACAAAAACAACACGCTGATCTTTGTGCTGGAAGACGATGCGCAGGATGGCGGCGACCACGTGGATGCCCACCGGAGCAATGCTTACATCGTGGGACCCTACGTGAAGCAGCAGTTTGTCGACTCCACCCGCTACAACACCGTGAACTTCCTGGTGACGATGGAGCAGATCCTCGGTATAGCACCGCTGAATCTCAACGATGCCAATGCAGAGCCGA
This sequence comes from uncultured Acidobacteriaceae bacterium, assembly GCA_964243175.1. GTDB lineage: Bacteria > Acidobacteriota > Terriglobia > Terriglobales > Acidobacteriaceae > EB88. Next base: position 1,323 of record CAXTEW010000167.1, on the reverse strand, counting down.
TGGCCAGCGCCTTCGATACCAAGCAGGCCGAGTGGACTTTCACTGCGACGCCTTCCGCGTATCTGCAGCAGACCACGCTGCCGATTCCCCCGTCGGCTTACGCTGCCAATGCACAAGCGCAACTGATGCCGCTGCATACCGGAACATGGTGGGCGATGCAGACGAAGGGCATGGACTTCTCGGTGGAGGATCACCTGGATAGTGACAAGTTCAACCATATTGTGTGGACAGGCACGATGGGGAACAAGCCATACCCAGGCAGGCGCAGTGGTGAGGACCTGAGAAACAACCGTGCACAGCTGCTGAAGAGCTTCCATGCGGCACAGCGTGAGGCTACGACAGCGCACGCTGGCAGCGATAAGCCTGTAGCCACGCACGGTTCGAAGTAAAGGATGTAACAGGCCGGGCACCCGCAGCAGGGTGCCCGCTTGCATGCAGTGCTGCGATGAACATTGCGAAGGAGGCGCAGCAGCCCTTTGTGGCGGTCCGCATTCCTGCTGAAGACGCAGTTCTAAACGCCTCGTTTGCGGCTGGTAAGCGCGATCCTCGCCAGCACGAAGAGAATGCGGCAGGCTGCCTTGATGGAGCCGCTGAGGGAGCCTGCGACCTTGGAGCTGCCGCCGCGACGACGACGGCAGGTAGTCGGCAGCTCCAGGATACGGAGACCGGCGCGGGCAGCCTTCATCTGCATTTCAAGGTTCCAGCCATAGGTCATCTCGCTCATCTGTAACTGTGTGAGAGCCGATCGGGAGATAGCGCGCAGGGGAGCCATATCGGTGTACTCGACACCGTAGAGCAGCCGGATGGCCGTGCCGGCGAGGCGGCCGGCAAATATCTGCGAGGCTAGCAGGCTGCCGGGCTCACGTCGACCGCGCAGGCGCGAGCCGATCACAAAGTCATAGCGTCCGTCGAGCACCGGCGCGGCAACCAGGGCGATCTCTGCTGGAACGTCGCTGCCGTCACCATCCATAAAAACCAGCACCGGCGCCTGTGCATGCTGCGCGCCGGTGGCACAGGCCTGGCCGTATCCGCGCCGCGGCTCGCTGATGACCAGGGCACCCGCGGCGCTTGCTTGCCGCGCGGTCTGGTCGGTGCTGCCGTTGTCGACGACGAGGCATTCGCGTAGCAGTGCTGGCGGCATTTCCGAGACGAGCGCAGCGATGGTTTCTTCTTCATTCAGCGCCGGGATGATGACGCTGATGCTGCTGGTTGGGGACCATGGATGGGCAGGACCAGCGCTGAACGGGAACGGGTGGGTATTAGAAGAACTCACGTGGCAGGCATCTCCTGTTGGCTATGCGTCGGCTCATCCGGGGTGTTGCT
>CAXTEW010000166.1:0-6720 GCA_964243175.1 uncultured Acidobacteriaceae bacterium | reverse complement strand
GGCTTCGCCTTGCCGCGCTCTCCGCGACTGGCGCGGCCCAGCTGCGCTCCGGGGTCCTCTGCCATGCCGTGCAGCTGCGTCTTGCCGGCACGGATCTGTGCGAAGACCAGTCCGGCAACGTCGTCGATGCCACCGAACAGTGCGTAGATCGGCAGCTGCGGCTCATCTGGACGCTCGCCGGTCCATTGTCGCGTGCTCACCTGGGCTGCTGTCTTGTAATCGAGAATCAAGCGCCGATTCCCGGCTACCTCATCGACGCGGTCGACGCGCAGGTTCAGCAGCAGCCCGCCGACCGCGGCGTTTTTTTCCGGACGCTCAAGCTCGATCACCCGAAACGGCGCCCGGTCCTGTTCCACATCCAGCCACTGGCGCAGGCGGGTAAACAGCCGCTGCTGCTCGAGCTCCAGGTAACGAAGCCGCCAGCTGTCCGCCGAGGCCTCGCGGATCATGCGCGCGAAGCTGCGTGCGATGGCATTCTCGAGCTTGCCGTCGATGCTGCCGTCGCCGATCGCCCGCTGCAGGTCCTCGCTCGTATGCAGCCGGTCCTCGATCGGCGCGACCGGCTCCCTCGACCACAGCTCCTCCATCGCGCGATGCAGCAGCGTGGCCCGCTCGCCCGGGTCCAGGCCCCATGATTCTTCCTCCAGCAGGCGGGCGCCCAGTCGCCTGGCGGCAAAGCCCTGGAACCCGCAGGCCGCCTGTCGCTTGAGTACTTCGCTGCCGCCGGCAGGCAGCCCTGCCGGCCATGGCTTCACGACAGACGGCTCACGGTCGCAGATCGCGGCAAACGACGGCCATTCGAGCGGCGCCGCACTGGCGGCTTGCGCTTTTCCGCCCGCAAAGTTGCGCAGCAGCGAAGACGGCCGCGCGGCGTTGTTTTTCTCCTGCTGCGCATAGCTGCAGACAAGCACGGGCGTACTCGCCGCGATGCGGGCCAGCTGGGTCGCGGCCAGCGCGTAGTCGGCATCGCTGCTGGAATGCGGCATCAGGGCGTCGCGCTGCACATGGGAGGACAGCAGGGGATGCAGCCGGCCGCTGGCGGGCCAGCGTTTCTCAGTCACCTGCAGGAACCAGGCCGCGTCGAACTGCTGCCCTGAAGCCTCGGCGGCACCCATCACCTGGACCGGGGCGTTGTGAGATTCGGCCGCGAACAGGGTGTTGCGTGCCAGCACCACGAGCTCATGGACAAAATCGCTCCAGCTCAGCACATCCCCCGCAAAGCCCAGGGCCGCGGCCTCCCCCAGCAGCGTGTCCCACCGCTCGCGCGCCTGGTAGGCCAGCGAGTCGGCTTCCGCGTAGCCCGGCCAGCCGATCGCGGCCAGCTGGGCCTGCGCGGCGTCTGCCCACTCGGCGTAGGTGCGGCGGCGTCTCGATGCAGCATCGTGGCGCGCCCACGCATCCGCTGCGTGCAGCCTGCGGGTGAAGCCTGGAGGCAGCAGCCCGGGCTTGCTTTCTGCCTGGCGTACCAGGCTGCCGAGGGCGATCTCCGCGGCCAGGCGTCCTTCACGGCGGAGCGTGGCGTCTGCCTCGGCCAGCTGCCGCGCTTCCGCATGGTCGGCGGCGACAAAGCCGCCGGTCAGGAGGCTGGTAAGCTCGGCGGCCGGCAGCGGTGCCGCCAGCCAGCGCAACAGCAGCAGCGCGGCAGCGATCGCGGGGATGGCGGCCAGCGGCGTGCCAAGAGAGAACTCATATACCGGGTGCGAAGCAGCGCCCGAAAGCGCCTCGGGCAGCATCCGGCGGAATACCCGGTCGAGCTCCGCGCGGGCCCCGCTCAGCTCGGGCAGCATTACCGCGATCCTCTGCCGGGGATTGCGCGCAAGCCGCGCCCGCACCCAGGTGGCGCAGGCCCGCAGCTCCTCCCCTTCGTCCGCGGCGCAGACCAGCGTTTGCTCGGCTGCAGGCTCAGCGAGCGCGAGATGGGTGATTCGAACCGCCCCGGCTTCCAGCGTTGCCAGCAGCCTGTGCTGCGATGGTGTCAGCCGCGCAAAGCCCACCAGCAGGAGTTCGGGGGCGCAGAACTCTGCCGCCTTCGGCGTCGCCTCCCCAGGCCCGGCGAAGAAGCCACGGAGGCGCGGTTCCAGTTCCGCCCTCGGCATCACGCCGAGGGTTGTGCAAAGTTCATCAAACGCCGTGGCCCAGCCTAGAAAACGCTCCGCATCTTCATGCGCGGCGGCCCAGGGAGCCCTGCGCTCCGTATGCGCGTCATAAGCACTGAGCAGCGCATAGCCGCCCTGGGCCAGCCGTGACAAGCGCTCCGGCGACACCACCAGGTCAGCCTCCGCCTCCTGCACACGACGCCACAGCAGCTCTTCCTGCGACGAGGTCAGCAGCAGCGGCAGCCCGGCCTCTGCCCGGGAAACGAGCGCCATGTCGACATCGGTGTACAGGGTGTCCAGCCAGCGGGCCCACTCCGTGATGGCGGGCGCCTGCCAGCTGAGCGCTCCCGCAGCCTGCCTCTCCTCGGCATACAGCCGCTGCAGGCTGCGCGCGGCCCGGGCATTGGCCGTCACTACCTGCGCGCCTTGCGCCAGTGCCTCGGCGACCTGGCGGGGAAGAGGCTGCGAGCCATGCGAAGAGGGGGCGGTCACAAGCCTGAGTTTACCGCCGCGCAGGCTCTGGATTTCTCGTCCCAAACCTTCCCCGAAGGCCATCCTCAGCTTTCGGGACCAACGCGCACTGCCGGCACAAAGGCCTTAGTTGCTGGTGGGCCGGTGCACGGGCGCCCTGAGCGAGTCGAACAGTCCCCCGCTGAAAGTGACCGTATAAACTACTCGGGTGGCTACCCCGACTCGAACCATCCTTGCCATCGCTGCCGCCCTGCTGACTGCCGGATTTCCGCTCGCAGGCTGCCGGCAATCCGCCCCGCAGCGCAGCGCCGGGCCCACGCGCCAGTACCCGGTGACTGGCCGGGTGGTCGGCGAGAATGTGGAGTCGGGCGAGATAGAACTCGATGCCGCGGCCATCCCAGGCTTTATGGATGCGATGACCATGCCGTACAGGGTGAAGGATCCAACCACGCTCAAGCAGGTCCACCAGGGAGACCGTATCTCGGGCGTACTCGATGTGGACGGCAATGGCACGGTGCTTAGCGGGGTCAAGGTCACTGATGCGACCAAGGAAGTGCGGGACCCTACCCCGCAAAGTCTGCTTAAGCCGCTGGTGCCGGGTGAGGCAGTGCCTGATTTCGCGTTCCTCGACCAGAGCCGGCAATTGATCCATCTCAGCGATTTTCGCGGGAAAGTGCTGGTCGTGACCTTTATCTATACGCATTGCCCTTTGTCCGACTATTGCCCCCGCATGAGCCGCAATTTTGCCGAGATTGACAAGAGCCTGTCCTCGAATGCAGCGCTCTACGACCGCACCCACCTGCTGAGCATCTCCTTTGACCCGGAGCGCGATACGCCTGCTGCCCTGCGATCGTACGGCGGCGCCTACACCGGCAATTACACCAATGAGACCTTCACGCACTGGAGCTTTGCCGCGCCGCGACAGGCGGATCTTGGCAAGGTGCTCGAGTTCTTCGACGTAGGCTCAGTCCCGGCACCAGGCAATACCCTGACGCATACTCTCTCGACCGTGGTCATCGGTCCGAACGGACGCATCGTGAAATGGTACGGCGGCAACGACTGGAGCAGCGCCACCGTGCTCGATGACATCAACCATACTTTCTCGGCACATGCCGCGGGGAACGGCGCATGATCGCGATCCTGATGGGTGTGACAGGAACTGGAAAAACCACCATTGCCCACGAGCTCGTCAAGCTGACAGGCTGGGAGTTTGCCGAGGGCGACGATTACCACAGCGAGGCCAACAAGGACAAGATGCGCGCCGGTGTGCCGCTGTCTGACACCGACCGCGCACCGTGGCTCCAGGTGCTGCACCAGGTGATTGCGGACTGGGTTGCCGCTGGCAAGAACGGTGTGATGACGTGCTCGGCCCTGAAGCAGAGCTACCGCGACACCTTGAGCGGCGACCTGCCCGCCGGGACAGTCCACTTCGTGCTGCTGGAAGCCCCCAAGCAGGTGTTGCAGGGCCGCCTGGAGCATCGTTCGGGCCACTTCATGAACCCGGCCCTGCTCGATAGCCAGCTGGCCACGCTTGAGATCCCAGCTGATGCTGTGCATATTGTCGTCACCGAAACAGCGCCGGAAGCAGCGGCGGAAATCGTCCGCAAGCTTGATGTGCCGGTAAAGTGAAACTGCTCGCGTGGTGCGGAACACGCCAGGACTGCTGTATCGACCCGGTAAGATAAGGCGAGGAGCAAACATGGCACGGCTCACGATCTTTATTGGCATCATCCTCATCCTGCTTGGCGTTTTGTCCTACATGGGGACGGGCAGCCAGTACCCCACCTCGCTGATCCCGGTTATCTTTGGCCTGGTTCTTGCAGTGTGCGGCTATCTCGCGCGCACGACAGACTTGAAGCGGCGCGCGCTGGCGATGCACATCGCAGTAACTGTCGGTCTGCTTGGCTTCCTGGCTACGGCCAGGTCCATCGTCGACTATGTGCACATGAAGCAGGGTGTGCAGTTCAAGCTGCCGGTAGCCGTTGAGGAAAAGGCTGCGATGTCAATCCTTCTGCTCGTCTTTACCCTGCTCTGCGTACGCAACTTTATCCAGACACGCCGGACGCGTCTGGCGTCGGCGCTGTAGGCCGATGCGTAGCAGCAGTGCACCCATGCAGTTGAATGCAGAACGAGCCACTTCCACCCGCGGCGCCGTTCGTGCAGCTGCCGGCGACCAGCCGAAGAAAAAGCCCGACCTCAAGAAGGTGCTGCCCGAGGTCTGGAAGCTGGTGCATCCACGCCGCTTTCTGCTGCTGTTCGGGTTGCTGCTGGTGTTTATCAAGAGCGCGGCAGGGCTGGTGCTGCCGTTTACCACCAAGTACCTGCTGGACCGTGTGTTCCTGCCGCATCGGCCACAGCTGCTGCTGCCGCTGGTCGCGATCGTGTTTGTGGCAACTGCCATTCAGGCCACCAGCTCGTACGCGCTGACGCAGCTGCTATCGAAAGCAGCGCAGCGGATGATCACCGAGTTACGGGAGCAGGTGCAGCAGCATATCGGACGACTGCCGGTATCCTTTTATGACAGCAACCGTACCGGCGTCCTGGTTTCGCGCATCATGACCGATGTCGAAGGCATACGGAACCTGGTCGGTACAGGACTGATCGAGTTTGTCGGCGGAATTGTCACCGCCATCGTTGCATTCTGCATCCTGGTGCAGGCCAGCCCGCGGATGACACTCGTGCTCTTCGCTGTCCTGCTTGTCTTTGTCTTCATCCTGCAGAAAGCCTTCAAGATCATCCGGCCAATCTTCCGCGAGCGTGGCAAGATCAATGCCGAGGTGACGGGCCGGCTTACGGAATCACTTGGCGGTGTGCGTGTCGTCAAGGGTTACCACGCAGAAGCACGCGAAGCCGCCATCTTTTCCGTGGGCGTTCATCGCTTACTTGCCAACGTTGTTTCTTCGTTGACAGCGACCAGCCTTCTTGCTTTGTCTGCTACCTCCGTCCTCGGCATAGTCGGCGGGCTTGTGATGTTCTTCGGCGGTCGCGAAGTGGTCGATTACAAATTGACCACCGGCGGCTACGTACAGTACACCGCCATCCTCGCGTTCATGATCGCGCCTATCTTCCAGGTTGTGAACGTTGGCACGCAGTTGACTGAGGCGGTTGCGGGGCTGGACCGCACCATGGAAGTGCTGGCGGAGCGGGAAGAGTTTGGCGACCCGGATCGCAAGCTCCAGATCCCGGGGGTCGCGGGCGAAGTCGAGTTCCGCGATGTGCACTTTGCTTACGAGGCCGACAAGCCGGTATTGCACGGCATCTCGTTTACGGCGCGGCCCGGCACCTCAACCGCGCTGGTTGGCTCTTCGGGATCAGGCAAGAGCACAATCATTTCACTTATCTGTGCGTTTCATACGCCAACCTCCGGGGAGATCCTGATCGACGGCTTTGACCTGTCCCAGGTTGATCTGTCGAGCTATCGATCGCAGCTTGGCGTCGTGCTGCAGGAGTCGTTCCTGTTTGATGGATCGATCCGCGAGAACATTGTTTTCTCGCTCCCGTCCGCGAATGAGGAAGATTTTTTGAACGCCTGTCGCATCGCGCGAGTGGACGAGTTCGCGGAACGCTTTGAAGACGGCTACAACACGGTGGTCGGTGAGCGTGGCGTCAAACTTTCAGGGGGCCAGCGGCAGAGGTTATCGATCGCCCGTGCGCTGCTTGCGAATCCGCGCCTGCTGATTCTCGATGAAGCGACATCGTCGCTCGATTCCGAGAGTGAGGCGATGATCCAGCAGGGGCTCAATACGCTGGTGCAGGGGCGCACCACCTTTGTTATAGCGCACCGGCTTTCCACCATTCGCAGGGCCGACCAGATCCTTGTGGTCGAAGGCGGCCGGATTGTCGAGCGCGGCACCCATGGCACGCTCTACGCCCTGGGTGGGCGGTATTACGAGCTGTACACCCGTCAGCACGGGATCGAGCAGAACCTGTTCCTCGCGCCAGGAGAGGGTGATGCGGAGCCGGTAGCGCTGTAGCCTGGTCTGGCGCGTACTTTGGGTGGCCGCGGCCAAATGCAGAAGGATAACCGCAGGTCCTTCGACTCCGCTGCGCTCCGCTCAGGATGACCCGGTGTTTTAGTGACGGCCCGTTAGACAAGTACGGGTCATCCCGAGCGAAGCCGAGGGATCTGCTGTTGCCCTTTACAGTGCACGCA
>CAXTEW010000165.1:0-6750 GCA_964243175.1 uncultured Acidobacteriaceae bacterium | reverse complement strand
GTGGGTGTCACATGCGGAGATAGCGCATGGAGGGCATATCCGGTTTGAACTGGGCACCGAACCGAACACAACTCTGGGCACCCGACCAGAGCTGGCGCCGCCTTCTCTGACTACATAAGTCGCAAGAACAAGACCGCCTACCCGGCTTGGGGTCACTTCGTGACTTGTGTACTCAAAACACATGTCACGAAGTGACCTCCTGCCGAGCAGGCGGTCCAGTACTTACTTGGCGGCGGGCTTCATTTCCAGATGCCCACCGAAGCCGAAGCGCATCGCGGAGAGAATCTTGTTCGCGAACTCGCCATTGTTACGAGACGAGAAGCGCGAGAACAAGGCAGCGCTCAGCACGTCGACCGGTACCCCTTCATCGATGGCAGCGATGGTCGTCCAGCGACCTTCACCAGAGTCGGCCACTTCGCCGCCATAGTTGGCCAGGTCCGGCTGCTGCAGCAGTGCGGAAGCAGTCAGGTCAAGCAGCCAGGAGGAGATGACCGAACCGCGGCGCCACACTTCAGCGACATTCTCGAGCTCGAAGTCATACTGGTAATGCTCTGGCGTGCGCAGCGGCGTCAGCTCGGCGCTGTGCTCCTGCTCCGCCTGCTTGCCGATGTTGGCATTCTTCAGGATGTTGAAACCCTCAGCGTAGGCAGCCATGATGCCGTACTCGATGCCGTTGTGCACCATCTTCACGAAATGCCCGCCGCCCGTTGCGCCGCAGTGCAGGTAGCCATTCTCGGCAGTCGACATCTCGCCCTTCTCACGACCCATGGTGCGCGGCACATCCCCCACTCCCGGGGCAAGCGTCTTGAAGATCGGGTCGAGGTACTGCACTTCCTTGTCAGGGCCGCCGATCATCATGCAATAGCCACGCTCCAGGCCCCACACGCCGCCGCTCACGCCGACGTCGATGTACTTGATGCCCTTCTTCTCGAGCTCCTTCGACCGGCGAATGTCGTCGATGTAGTAGGAGTTGCCGCCATCGATGAGGATGTCGTCTGCTTCCAGGTGCGGCACAATCTTTTCGATCATGCTGTCGACCGCGCCGGCCGGCACCATGAGCCACACCACGCGAGGCTTCTGCAGCTTGCCCAGAAAATCTTCGAGCGAGCTGGAACCCGTGGCGCCCGCGCTTTCCACGTCCTTCACAGCCTTCTCGCTCAGGTCAGACACCACCACTTCGTGGCCATTCTTCATCAGGCGCTTCACCATGTTCGCGCCCATGCGGCCCAGGCCTACCAAACCAATCTGCATGCTCTTCTCCTCATTCTCTGGCGGCACGCGGCGAGCCACGCGCCTTTCCCACTCACGAACCTATGCTATTCGATGCTGCCGCTGCCTGCTCCGCGACCACCCCCGCAGCACTGGGCTGACTAATGGCTCGCCTGCTCGAGCACGCTCACGCCCTGGGCATCGGCCACGATGACCCGGGTCGCGGTGTTGAGGAAAAGCCCGTGTTCCACCACCCCGACGATCGCCCGGATGGCCGCAGCTGTTCGCTCGGGGTCGGGGATGGCACCGAAATGGCAATCGAAAATCCAGTTTCCCTCGTCCGTCAGGTACGCAGGCGCACCGGCCTCATGGCTGGCCATCCGCAGCACGGGCGCGCCTCCCAGCGCGGCCAGCTTGGGTCCCACCAGCGGCCCGGCGAATGGAATCACTTCCACGGGCAGGGGGAATTTGCCCAGCACCGGCACCACCTTGCCTTCTCCCACCACGACGATGAACACAGCAGCTGCCGTGGCGACCACCTTCTCATGCAGCAGCGCACCGCCGCCACCCTTGATCAGCGACAGCCCGGGTCCAACCTCATCTGCCCCGTCAATCGCTACGTCGAGCGCGGCGACCTCCGCAAAGGTCGCCAGTGGAATCCCCTGCTGCTTCGCCAGCTGGTACGAGGCGTTCGAGGTAGGCACCCCCACAACATTGAGCCCCGCACGCACCCTTTCGCCCAGCAGTTCGAGCACGTACCTGGCCGTGGTGCCGGTACCCAGCCCTACGCGCATGCCGTCCTGCACATAGCGCATGCTTTGCTCGGCAGCCTGGCGTTTTGTGTCTTCTACTGAGAGCATCGCGGCTCTCCTTCCCCGGCCCATCGCAGCCGTGGAGACCATCTTAGCGGGCGCATCGTCTCCGCGGGAGCACAAGCGGGCGGCGCAGGGCTGCGGATGCTCGCTCGCAGCAGATGCAGACCACTCTACGTATGCAGCAGCCTTGGCTTCTTGCCACGGTAGCGGAGGCTGGCCGCATTGTGGGCGGCAAGCGCCGGCAGACCGGCTGCCAGCAGATCCTCGGCACAGCAGATGGCGCGGGCCAGCGGCGAGCCGGCGAGGTGGCGCTCGGCAGGCCGCGGCAGGTGCTTGTACCAGGCATCCCCGAAGGCGTAGTCGAGGCAAATGCGTTTGAAGCAGTGGTCCAGGCGCACGGGCCAGTGCTGGTCCCGTGCCAGCTGCGGCAAGGCGACTTCGGTGAGTTGCTTGAAGCGGGCGATGCCATCCGCGCCCCTGTCCGGTGTGGTCATCTCGGGAACGCTAGAAAACGTGCAGCAGCAACAGCAGCACGACCAGCAGCAGTATGCCGCCGATCCCGCCCGTGCCGCGGTAGCCCCAGTTGCGGCTGTAGGGCCATGAAGGCAGCGAGCCAATCAGCATAAGCACAAGCACCACAATCAGTATGTCGACGAGCATGGCCAGGCCTCCAAGCGCATTGCGCAACTTCGAACCGCTGGAGGGATGCGCGCGCCGTTGGACCGGGATGCCCCGGCAGGGGTAATTGCTGGCCCGGATACCTACTCCCGATCAAGCCCGGCGAGTGCCCGGGCGCGATGCAGCACCCGCAGCAGCATGGGTGCGGTAAGCCGGCCCGTGTTGGTGTTCTGCAGCGAAGGGTGGTATGTCGCCAGCAGCGAGCCGCCGGCGGGCAGCGTGTACTCGGCGCCATGCGAGAACACGTAGGCGCTGCGTCGCGCGACGCGGCCGGTCCGCTGCAGGTATGCCGTGTAGCCATCGAAGGCGATTTTGCCCAGGGCGAGCACGACGCGCAGGTTGCCCAGCAGGGCGATCTCCTCGTCGAGGCAGGGTGCGCAGTTGCGCTGCTCTTCAGGCGTGGGCTTGTTGTCGGGCGGCGCGCAACGCACCACGGAGGTGATAGCAGCCCCGCGCAGCTCCATCCCATCGCCGCGCCGGGTTGCCGTCGGCTGTGACGCAAGGCCGGCCTCCCACAGCAGCGGGTAGAGGAAAGCGCCCGAGCCATCACCCGTAAATGGCCGCCCTGTCCGGTTGGAGCCATGGGCACCGGGCGCAAGGCCCAGCAGCAGGATGCGCGCCTCGGGGTCTCCAAAGCTCGGCACCGGCTTGCCCCAGTATTCCTCGTGGCGGTAGGCGCGGCGCTTCTCCAGTGCAATCGCTTCGCAGTACGTCCGCAGCCGGGCGCAGCGTCGGCAGTTCACTACCCGCGCATTGAGCGCGGCCAGGGTGGCGGAGCCTGCGACAGAAAGCTCACTGGGCTCTGGGATCGCAGCGGGCCGGGCCTGCGTGGGGACCGGCCCATTAGCATCCGCTTTTAGAAAGGAGGCCACGCAAAGGATGATACCCACTGCGGGATCGTTGGCGATTTTCATCGCGGAGCGGCGGTAGTTGCACAACCAGCCGCGGCTCATCATAGAATTGGTCCGCTGCCGGGGCGCTCCCGCCGCGGCCCACTTCCGCCTGTTGAGGAAACGACCTTTGCCTACGCGAATCCGCCAGACCAGCGCCACCATGCTCCACTGCCACTCACCCCTCCTGCTGGCCGCCGGTGCTGCCCTGCTGCTGCCGCTCGCCGGCTGTACCACGCATGGAACTGCCGGGAGTGGCGATACAAACCGCCCGCTGATGACAGATTCGTCCCTTGAAGTAGGCGGCGAAGACGTGGTCACGTTGCGCCGGACCCCGCCGGGGGACGTAAGCACACCCCAGTTCGTCTCGGTGACCGTGCTGCCAGGCCGCGGTTTTAACACGTTCCAGATCACGGCAAACCTGCCCGGCAAGGGCGAGGTCAACCTGATTGCCTCGCCCCCGGTGCAGCAGGCAGCCAGCATCCTCAATGGTGGGCCGGGCGATACGGGTGGCACGGCGAGCACCAGCCTCGGCGGCGCCTTCCTGGTTCCCTATCCCAACCGGATCTTGGGGCCGCTTACCTCCGATGGCAAGAACATCACGAGCAGCTGGCAGGGCCACACCCTGACGCTGCCCGCCGATTTTGCCGGTAAAAAGCCCGGTGCCATCCGGCACTCGATCCACGGCCTGATCCTGGCCAGCAAGATCACCGATATCCAGAAGAAAACCACCGCGGACGGCCAGAGCGTGACCGGCCTGCTGCATGCCGGGGACTTCGGCGGCCACTGGCTCTCCAACACCGACCTCAACTTTGAGATCGACCTCACCGGCGACGCAGTGACCGCGACAATCGTCGCCAAGAACGTGGGCAGTGTCGCAGAACCGATGGCGATCGGCTGGCACCCGTATTTCGCCTTGCCCAGCGGTGACCGCTCGCAGGCCCGGCTGCATATCCCAGCGACCCAGCTTGCCACCGTGACCAACTATGACGATGTTTTCCCGACCGGCGAGCTGAAGCCCGTCGTTGGCACTCCCTATGACTACACCGCACCCACCGGCCGGCCGCTCGGCCAGCAGTTTCTGGATGACAACTTCTCCACCCTGACCCGGACCAACGGGGTCGTCGACGTGGAGCTCAGCGACCCGGAGGCGAAGTACGGCATCAAGGTCGAAGGGCTGTCGCCCGAGATCAAGACCGTGCAGGCCTATGCACCGCCAGCCAAGCAATTTGTGGCGGTCGAGCAACAATTCAACTTTGTTGATCCATTTGGCAAGGAGTGGCACCAGCCTGGGAAGCCGGCTGTGGATACCGGCATGGTGATCCTGCAGCCGGGCCAGAGCGTGACCTGGAAGGTGCGACTGGTGCTGTTTGTGCCCCCGCCGGCCCCCGCGCCGGCGACCCAGCCGTAACTGCGGCAGACCGCCTGCGTGGTGCGGGCGGTCACCTCGCAGCAGGAGGACAACGGCTGGTGGTGCGCGTTGCATGGAGGTCGTGTCCCAGGGCGCAACCGCTGGTTTGACCCGCCCTCCAAAGCTCCGTAGCATGGAACGATACGCCGTCCCCGACCGCACCCTGCGCTGCCCCACACGCGCGGAGCCATCACACGGGATCCCCTCACGGGACGAGCACACCGGAAGGCATACGTTGAGCTCAGCAGACACCCTCGCAAACGCAACAGAAGAAACCGCGACAGAAACCGCGACTACGGACATGGAACACGCTCCCCAGCAGGATGCGCAGCCGGCAACCGCCGGCACCGCGCTCGAGCAGGTTGCGAGCGAGCCACAGCCCGGCCACGAGCACACCCACGATCACGAGCACGGGGAGAACCCGGGCGCCGCGGCACTGAACCCGGAGTGCGTCCGCGATGTAGATGTCGAGATCCCGGCGGATGCGGTGTCGCAGGCGTTTCGCCGCATCATCAAGAACTACACGCGGCAGGCGCGCATTCCGGGTTTCCGCGCCGGCAAGGTACCACCCTCGCTGATCCGGTCGCGCTTCGACGAGCAAATCCGCCAGGATGTCGTCGAGCAGCTGCTGCCGCAGCACTTCCGCGAAGCCATCGCGGCGCGCGGTGTCCAGCCGATTTCGCAGCCGCAGGTCACGGAGCTGCACCTCGAGGACGGCGAGCCCCTGCGCTTCAAGGCCCTGTTTGAAGTCATGCCCGAGATCGATCTCACCGGCTACGGCGACATCAAGGTAGACCGGGAAGCGGGCGAGCTGACCGATGCCGAGTTCGAAGCAGAGATGGAGCGGGTCCGGGATTCGCGCTCGACCATGGAGCCGGTCACAGACGACCGTGAGCTGCAGGATGGGGATTTCGCCGAGATCACCTTCAAGGGTGAGGTCGCGCCAGGCGCAGAAGCCGTGGGCGAGCCGATCGACGAGCCCATCGCCGGAGAAAATGTGCAGCTTGAAATTGGCGGCAAGAACACGCTGCCAGCCTTTACCGAGGCCCTGCGTGGTGCGAAACCGGGCCAGGAGCTCAAGTTCGAGGCGAGCTATGCCCCGGAGTTTCCGGAGCCGCGGCTGGCCGGCAAGACCATTGCCTACGACGTCGAAGTGAAGTCGATCAAGCACCGCAACGCTCCCGAGATGAACGACGACTTCGCCAAAACGCTCGGCCAGTACGAGACGATGGACGAGTTCCGGACCAAGCTGCGCGAGCACCTCGCGGGCGACAAGAAGCGGCAGGCCGAGGCCGCCACCAAGGACAAGGTGCTGGAAGCGCTGGCATCCAGGTACAGCTTCCCGATCCCCGAAACACTGGTGCAGCAGCAGATCGATGCCCGGCTGGACCGTGGCCTGCGCGCACTGGCGCAGCAGGGTATGCCCCAGGAGCAGATGCGCAACCTCGACTTCCCCCGCCTCCGTGCTGCCCAGCGCGACCAGGCAGTGGGCGAGGTGCAGGGAACATTGCTGCTCGACAAGATCGCGCAGCTTGAAAACATCGAGGTCACCGATGGGGAGGTCGATCGGGAACTGGAGCTGCTGTCGGTGCAACTGCAGGAGCCGCTCGAAACCCTGCGGGAGCGCCTGCGCAAGGATGACTCCCTGGCGAAGATTCGGGAGCAGATTCGTCGGGAGAAAACCGGCGCCCTGCTGTACGAGCGGATGGGCGCATAGCAAGCCCGGCACCATATAGTGTGTATGTGA
>CAXTEW010000164.1:0-6767 GCA_964243175.1 uncultured Acidobacteriaceae bacterium | reverse complement strand
GACGGACTGCCCCTTTCTGGCGCCGATTCCCCAGCGCGGCAAGCGCAATGAGCCCGCGCTGGTAGCCCGTACCGCCGAGGTACTCGCGACGCTGCGCGGCATCTCACCCGAAGAACTTGCCGCGCTGACGACGGCCAACTTCACCCGGTTTTTCCATGTGACCGAGCCAGCCGGGGCCAGCGGCGCAGCCCGACCCGGCTCCCCGGTCGGTTTGCACCCATAATAGAAGTGAAAGCAGGACGCACGAGGACGTATGGCCGCTGATAATTCGTTCGATATCGTTTCGAAAATCGAGATCCAGGAAGTAAAGAACGCCATCGACCAGGCGACGAAAGAGGTCAATGCACGCTTTGACCTCAAGGACTCCAAGTCGACCATCAAGCTGGACGGGGACGAAAAGGGGCTGGAGCTGCATTCGGCAGACGAGTACAAGCTGGAAGCAGTGACGCAGATCCTGGAACAGAAGCTGATCAAGCGCGGCATTTCGATCAAGTCGCTCGAGTACGGCAAGCTGGAACCGGCCACCAACTCGAGCGTGCGGCAGAAAGTGACGCTCAAGCAGGGCATCGCGGTTGAAAAGGCAAAGGAGATCGTCAAGCTGGTCAAGGATTCCAAGACCAAGGTGCAGGCGACGATCCAGGGCGACACAGTCCGCATTACCGGCAAGGATCGCGATACGCTACAGGAGACAATCGCGCTGTTGAAGGGTCACGACTTCAAGATCGACATGCAGTTCACCAACTTCCGGTCCAACTAGCCAGACGACCACGGCCCGGACGCGATCCGGTCAGGTCGGCCAGATGAGCAAGTTTTGCCGGATGCAAGCTGATTTGTGTTCCACCGCAGAGCAGCAGCATCAGTAACCGCAGGAGCCAGTGTGGGCACAGCAGCGATAGCAACGGCAAAGGAGGTCTTCGACCTTCTGCACGACGACCTCCTGGCGATTGAGCGGGAGTTTGGCCGGGACGCTGTTTCCAACGTGGCCTCGATTACTGAGATCACCGGGTACCTGAGGGAAAGCGGAGGCAAGCGCATACGCCCCTCCCTGCTGCTGCTGGCATGCAGAAGCCTTGGGTATGCGGGCGCTCCCATGCACCGCCTGGGTGCGGTCGTCGAGATGGTGCATACCGCAACGCTGGTGCATGACGACATCATCGATGGCGCGGAACTGCGTCGTGGGCGCCCCTCGCCGAATACCACCTGGGGCAACTCGCGCTGTGTGCTGGCGGGCGACTGGCTCTACATGCAGGCCTTTCGTATCGCGCTTGAAGAGAGGAACTTCCGCGTACTCGAACTGCTGATCAGCCTGACCCAGATGATGGTGGAGGGCGAGCTGCTGCAGACAGAGAAGCTGGGTCGCGCTGTTACTGAAAACGAGTACAACGAGCTGATCTACCGCAAGACAGCCTGCCTGTTCGAAGTTTCCATGAGGCTGGGCGCGGTACTTGCCGGTGCCGACGCGAAAACCGAAGAGTGTCTTGCAGAATATGGCCACTCACTAGGACTCGCCTTCCAGGTAGTGGACGACGTACTTGACCTGACGGCTGCCGAGGCGGTGCTGGGCAAGCCGGTAGCGAGCGACCTTCGCGAAGGCAAGGCGACGCTGGCTGTCGTCCATGCGCTCGAACACGCTTCCCCGTCCGAGCAGGAGGCCATTCTCCAGGTACTGGCGGATGGGGCATTTACCCAGGTGCGGTATGAAGATGTACTGGCAACGCTGGACCGCTATGGCTCGATTGACTTCGCCATGAGCGTCGCCCAGCGTCATGCAGAGAAAGCGCGGCGGGCGCTGGACGTGATTCCGGAATCCGAGTACAAACGGGCGCTGCTCTGGGTCCCGGACTTTGTTGTGAATCGCGACAAGTAGTCTCCATGCATAAGAAAAGGCCGCCTACAAGGCGGCCTTTTACGTTTACGGCCCAGGCTTCAGGCCGGGTTCGCTGCCACGAAGTCGCTGATCTGCTGCCACTCCTGCTCGCTGAGCCGGAAGGTAGCAGCCGCCAGGATGCCGTCGACCTGGTCGGGCCGGCGTGCGCCCACGATCGCTGCTGTGATGGCCGGGTTGTGCAGTGTCCAGGCGATTGCGACCACGCCGGGCTCGACGCTGTGCTGCTTTCCGATTTCGCCCAGCAGGCCAGCCAGCTTGAGGTTACGGCCCAACTTTGGCTCCTTGAAGTTCGGGCTTCGCTTGCGCCAGTCATCGTCCGGCATCGCGGCGATTCGCTCGGCCGTCATCTTGCCCGTCAAGAGGCCGGAAGCCATGGGCGAGTAGTTGATGACGCCGATGTTGTGCTCCAGGCAGAAAGGCAGGATCTCTTCCTGCACCTTCGGGTTCACCAGGGAATAGGGGGGCTGCGCCGAGGTAATCGGTGCGATTTTCTGCACGCGCTGCATCTGCTCGACCGAGAAATTGGAGACGCCGAGGTAGCGAATCTTGCCTTCCTGCTTCAGCTTCGCAAGGGTCTCCCAGCCTTCTTCGATCTGCTCTTCAGGGTTGGGCCAGTGGACCTGGTACAGGTCGATGACGTCGAGCTCGAGCCGGCGGAGAGAATCCTCCAGCTCCTGCCGCACTGACTTCCCATCGAGCGCGCGATAGATCTTCTTTGTCTCGAGGTCCCACTTCATCGAGCACTTGGTGAACACGAACGGCTTGTGGCTGCTGCGCTTCAGCGCCTTGGCCACGACCTCTTCCGAGTGGCCCAGGCCGTAGATGGCTGCTGTATCGATCCAGTTCAACCCCAGGTCCAGCGCACGCTCGATCGTCCGGACAGACTCTTCGTCTTCCTGGGCGCCCCAGGCAAACTCCCAATCACCGCCCCCGATGGCCCACGCGCCGAAGCCGATAGGGGTAAGGTGCAAGTCAGACTTGCCGAGCTGCCGCAATGCAAACTTTGTCTCTGTTGTGGTTGCCATATTGTTTTCAGATGCGAGCGCCTGATCGAGGTTGCGGCTTTCCACAGCCTCCGGCACGGCGGCAGCCGGGCTGGGCGTAAGGTCGCGCAGGCAGAAGCTGGGCAGTCGCCGCCTCACCGTTGCTCCCCCGCCGCGGGGTCCGGCATGGCCGCAGCTGTGAACGGGAACTCAGCCGCAGCGCTCCAGGGACCGCCTTCGTAGTGCCATAGAAGCAGGCTGCGTGCCCGGATCGTCCACGGACGAAAGCGGGCTGCCAGACGGTCATAGAGGGCCCGCGCTTCCCCGGGATCGACCTTGTTCTGGATCACGACATGTGGCCGGAAGGGCTGCTGGTCCTGCCGGGAAAGAGCAGGCAGCCACGCGTCACGTAGCGCCCGGTGCAGCTGGTCGAGCTCAGGCGCGCGCACTGCGTAGGCCACGCCCCGGCCCAGCCGCATCAGGTCGTAGACCTCCAGTGCAAAGGGTGTTCGCTGCGCCTGCCCCGACGAAACGGCACGGATGGCTGCTTCGTCTTCGCCGGGCAGGGCGTGGAAGAGCGAGATGTGGGCCGGTATCCTGTTGAGCCGGGTGGGAAAGTAGCGGCGGCGCTCCGCTTCAAAGCGCGCCTGCGAGCCCGCGTCGACACCGAGCGTAAGGATCAGCGGGCGCGGCGCCCCGGCTTTGGAGTGGGAGGTGTCTTGTTCCATCACCCTTGCTGGGATGAGGATCGGGCAGCCCGCGGTACGGCTCACCGCAGCCTGGAGTGCGGGATCCCTGCCCTGGGATCCCCTGCGACGCATGCGCCTGCGCAGCCAATGTTTTGCTATAGTCAGGACTAGGGCCGTTGCGGTTCGCGCCTCCGTGGCGCTGGCTGGTCTCTCCGCGACCCCGACCCATCCCCCGCTTTGTTGTTGAAAGGACTGGAACCTCTGTGTTGATGATTCGCCTGGCGCGCTTCGGCGCCCGCAAGAAGCCGTTCTACCGTGTAGTTGTGATTGAGAAGGACCGTGCGCGCAATGGCCGCTCGATCGAGCTGGTCGGCACCTACAACCCGCGCACCAATCCTGCCACTGTCGATTTCAAGCGTGACCGCATCGACTATTGGACCGGGAACGGCGCCCAGCTTTCAGAGCGCGTCGCTCGGCTGCTGAAAAATGCGCCCGCCCAGGCTGCGTCGCCGGCAGAAGCCACAGCCTAGGTTGGCGGCCAAGCCGGCCTCGGCCATGCTGCCTCTCCCGGGTGCGACGGATGAAGCGGCCTAGGCTATTTCCCCCGAGTAGAAGATAAGGCATTCGCCTCAGCGTTCCCGCTGTTGCGTCGCATCGAGAAACTGCTACTATGGGCGCCAGCCAGACAGGCACACTCCCCTGCATGCGTGCATGCCCGTCCGCTCGGAGCACCACACAATGCAAGATCTGATCGACGTACCAGGTGGTAACGATCCTACCTGCGCGCTGGTGACGCAGATTGCGCGAGCGCTTGTGGATCACCCGGAGCAGGTTGAGGTGCGTGCCGTCGCCCGGGAAGAAAGTACGGTCCTGCGGCTCCACGTCTGCGAGTCGGATGTGGGCAAGGTGATCGGCAAACAAGGCCGCACTGCCCACTCCTTGCGAACTATCCTGAGCGCGGTGAGCATGAAATACCACCATCGCTACACCCTGGACATCGTCGAGATAGGCGAGGCGCCTCGTGTTGCCGCAGATCCCCGGGCCCAGCGGGAGCAGCAGGACCATGGCCGCGATCCGCGCCAGGCCCTGGCGCACAACGGCAGTCGCTTCCAGGACCACGCGGGCGCAACAGCCAGCGCCGGCGAACCAGGCGAGTAAGCAAGAACTTGCAACCGCCAGGCAGCAACGAGAAAACGTACCAACCGGGGACCGCGAAATGGCTTCGCGTGGCACGGATTGTGCGCCCGCAGGGACATCGCGGCGAGGTGATTTCTGACCTCCTGACAGATTTTCCGGAGCGCTTCAGCACCCGGCGCGAGGTTTCGCTGCGCAAGCCGGGTGCCGCGCAGCCTTTCCGCACCGCCAGTATCGAAACCTTTCGCAGGCATGGTGCACGGATAGTTTTTCGCTTCGCCGGATGCGCGTCCATGGAGGATGCAGAGTTGCTGCGCGACCTGGAAGTAGTCGTCGCGTGGGAGCAGCGCGCAGCCCTGGCCGAGGATGAGGTGTATATCGCGGAACTCGAAGGGTGTGCGTTGATCGATACCCGGTCCGGGGAAACGGTTGGCGTCATCGTCGATGTGGATCGCGAATCCTCGAACACCGCCCTGCTGGTTGTCGCGCCTGACGGTGCCAGCAAGACCCCCGGCGGTGCTGCCGAGCTGCTGATTCCTTTTGTGAAGGCGTATGCGCCACGCTGGGATCTCGAAGCAAAGACCCTGCACATGGAGATCCCTGACGGTCTGCTGCGAGCGCAAAGTGCTGCCCTGCCCGATGACCCGGAGGAGATTGCCGAAGGGAAGAGTTAGCGGGTGCGCTTCGATATCCTCACCATCTTTCCTGATTTCTTTGGGACCGCTACGCCGAAGAGCGCTGGTGGCGCCGGTATCTTCGGGTCAGGCATGCTACGCCGGGCGCTTGTGGATGGGCAGGTAGACGCGCGAGTCCACGGGCTGCGGGAGTTCGCCACGGACAAACACCGTACCGTCGATGACCGCCCATTTGGCGGCGGCGAGGGCATGGTGCTGAAGCCCGAGCCGTTTGCCGCGGCACTCACCGCGCTGGGCATCGCACCGAAAGCGGTGCGGGATACCCGGCGCGAAACCGTGATCCTGCTTTCCGCGCAGGGGCAGCCCTTCACGCAGGCCGTGGCAGGGCGACTGGCCGGGCTGGACCGCGTGGTGCTGCTTTGCGGGCGCTACGAAGGCGTGGACGAGCGGGTGGCCCTGCTGCTGGCGGACGCGGAGTTCTCGATAGGCGACTATGTGCTGACCGGCGGAGAACTGGGTGCGGCAGTGATCGTGGACGCGGTGACCCGGCTCGTTCCCGGGGTGCTTGGCAACGCGGCGTCTGCTGCGTACGAGAGCTTCGGCGCCGCGGACGCAGCGCTGGCTTCCCCCGCGGAGGTCGACGACACCGCTGCGGGGAAGGCGGCTCCCCGCGCGACGCACGGCGCCGGCGGCCTGCTGGACTACCCGCAGTACACCCGGCCGCCCGAGTTCAGCGGGACCTCGGTGCCAGCGGTGCTGATGAACGGCAACCATGAGCAGGTACGCCGCTGGCGCCGGGAGCGCGCACTGGAAAAGACTTGGCGCACGCGTCCGGACCTCGTCGCGCATGCTACTGCTGAAGGGACGCTCAGCCCGGCGGACCTGGCTTTCCTCGCCAGCCTCACCAGCTAAGGGCACGCAGCGGAAACAAGCCAGCCTGGCCTGGCTACAGACCAGACTTGTCCGTGTGCGGCGTGGAACGCATTTTCCTGGCTTCCTCTTCCATCATGGCGCGCAACCGGGGCGCGACCACACCCATGCGCGCGATTGCCACAGCCGATGACTGCCGAAGGATCTGCGGCGTCTTTTCTACCATCGCCTGACCGGTCGGGGAGCGGTAAAAGGCCGCCAGGTCGTCCAGTTGCTGAACAGAGTAATTCGCCGAGTAGATCTCGACGTACTCCGGCTCCAGGGCTTCCCAGGAGAAGGAGGAGCGCACGGTTGCCTGCACTTTCGCCATGAAGGCGTCGTACTCCTGCTTCTGTGCACTGTTTTGCTCGCGATGCGGGAAGAGTGACTCCACCATTCCCTGGTTCTGCGCGAGAACCTGGTCCATCATCTGGGAGTAGGTCTGCTCCATGTGCATAGCTGTGAAGAGCTGCTCGATCCTGGCCCGCTTCGCCGCATCGACGCCCGCGTCCGCTGTGGCACTGCCCGG
>CAXTEW010000163.1:0-6794 GCA_964243175.1 uncultured Acidobacteriaceae bacterium | reverse complement strand
GGCGGACGGCGGCTGCCTCAGGCAGTGGTCCAGGGGCCAGCGGCAAGCTGCTCGACGGCTTGCCAGTCCCGAGGCGTGTTGATGTTGAGGAACCAGGGATGCGGACTCTCCCAGCCCAGGGCGGCAGCCACGGCTTCCACGCGAAACGAGTCGAAGCTCTGTTCGGCCATCAGGCCGCGGAGCACGCGCATTACCTTGCGGTCGTTGCGGCCGAGTGCCTCGGTGATGCCGCCCGCGAGGCCGGAACTGTACGCAGCGCAGAGCGGCTGCGGCTTCCCGGTGACATACGGCAGGGTGGCAAGCGCGCCTGTCTGCTGCGCGCGCTCCGCCAGGTACCGGAGAAACGCTGCTGGAAGCAGGGGCAGGTCCACGGCGACAAACAGCACCGGTTGCGCAGGGAGCCCCGCCAGCGAGTGCAGGGCTGCCTCGATCCCGCCCAGCGGGCCGCGCTCTGCGAAGCGATCCCGCACCACGGGCAGGTTCGCCGGGGCAGGCGCCGCGGGGGGAAGCCCGGCGATCGCGACCGTGTAGCCGGCCCGGCGCAGCGTGCGGACGGCGTGTTCAAGAAGAGTCGCCGTGCCAAGGCGCAGCATTGCTTTATCCCGGCCCATGCGGCTGCTGAGTCCGCCAGCCAGGACAAAAGCGTGCATGGGGCCAGCCGGCTGTGCGCTCAGGCTTTCGCCTCGCCCTGCTGCCGAGCCGGCTGTGCGCCGAGGCTTTCAAAAAAGGTGATCAGCGTCTCGATGCCGCGATGAAAGTTCTGGATGTTGAACTTCTCGTTGGGAGCATGGAGGTTGTCATCAGGTAGTCCGAATCCCATCATGACGCTGGGGATGCCGAGGCCGCGCGCGAAGTCGCCAACCACGGGGATCGAGCCGCCCGAGCGGATGAATACCGGCTCCGTGCCCCATACCTCGTGCAGCGCCCGGGCAGCCGCCCGGATGTAGGGATTGTCGGTCCCGATCACGGAAGCTTCGCCGGAGTGGATCAGCCGTACCTCGACGCGCACGCCCTTCGGGGTCAGCGATTCCACATATTGCTTCAGCTTCGCGAATGTCTCAGCCGGCTGCATCGGCGGAACCAGCCGCATCGACACCTTGGCCGTGGCCCGGGCCGGGATCACCGTCTTGGCGCCTGCACCGGTAAATCCGCCGGGCATCCCGTGCACCTCGAGCGTGGGCCGCGCCCAGGTGCGCTCCATCACGGAATAGCCAGGCTCGCCGACCAGCGAGACCGCGCCGATCTCGTCTTCAAGGTAGGCTGACTCATCAAACGGCAGCCTGGCCCAGGCGGCGAGTTCCTCCCCGGATGGCGCTTCCAATGCGTCGTAGATTCCCGGGACCAGGATCCGGCCCTCCCCATCCTTGAGTCCGGCGATGATCTGGGCGAGGGCAAAGAATGGGTTGGGCGCGACGCCGCCGTACATTCCTGAGTGCAGATCCGTGCGTGCGCCCTGCACCTCGATCTCGGTGTAGATCATGCCGCGCAGCCCGACACAGAGGGTGGGCAGCCCGGGGGCAAACATCTCGGTGTCCGAGATCAGCGCAAAATCCGCTTTCAATTCTTCCGGGTGCCTTTGGATGTACTCGGCAATCCACTCGCCGCCTACCTCCTCTTCGCCTTCGAGCAGCACCCGCACATTCAGCGGCAGCTTGCCGGCGTTGGCACGGAACAGTGCATCCAGCGCCTTGACGTGCATGTACATCTGGCCCTTGTCGTCGACGGCGCCGCGGGCATACAGGTTGCCATCGCGTTCGGTCGGCTCGAATGGTGGCGTCTTCCACTCCTCGAGCGGGTCGGGCGGCTGTACGTCGTAGTGCCCGTAGCACAGCACGGTGGGCTGGCCTGGCGCATGCAGCCAGTCCGCACCGACCAGGGGGTGGCCCGTAAACTGCTGCGCATTTCCGGCTGGCCGGTCAATGACCCGCGCATGCTCCATACCGATGCGGGCAAGCTCGGCAGCCAGCAGCTCGGCCGTTCGGCGTACGTCCCCGCGGTGTTCGGGCAGGGTCGAAATCGAGGGGATCGACAGAAGACCCTTCAGCTCATCAAGGAAGGTGGCGCCGTGACTCTGGGCATACTCGGTGGCAGCAGACATGAAGCATTACCTCAAAATTGGTCCGAAAACCATTCACTCATGGCGGGTTAGCCGACGGGCCAGCGCCTAGTAGCGGGGCACCTGGGCATCTACCTGGCGTGACCAGGCATCGATGCCGCCCGCCAGGGACTGGGCCTGGTCAAAGCCCTGGTTGCGCAGCCAGGTGGCGACACTCAGCGATCGCACACCATGGTGGCAGACAGCAATAATGCGCTGATCCGGGTCAAGTTCTGTATGTGCGCGAGAAGGTATATCCCCCATGGGCATGCTCACGCTACCATAGATGTGCGCGACGCTCACTTCCCAGCTTTCTCTGACATCCAGCAGGACGAATGGACTGGCTTCCGCATCCTGTTGCAGGGCAGCCAGCGCACCAGGTTCGATCTCGTAGGGCAACATAGGAGCAGGATACATCGGCCCGGGCGATCCAGATGCTGCCTAGGCCCCGGGAACCGTGAGCCAGGTTCTGTCCCGGTGTGCATCGGAAGTGGTGCATGCTATAGGAAGCAGGAAGAGGACAGGCGACAGAGGTGGCTCCAGGCGGGAACGCCAAGGAGAATGCCGCCGGTGTCGCCGGCAGCAGCACGTTGAGGGCGGACGATCGCGCTCCGCAAGTGGCTTGAACCATCAGCACGAATCAACCGCGGCTTACCCGCCGCAGACTGGACCGACGCCTACATGGGGATCGCCGAACGCGTCATGATTGTCGAAGATGAAGTGCATGCCCTCCATGGTCTTGCCGAGCTCGTCTCTTCCTGGGGTTACGAAACAGAGATGGCCGGCGACGGCCAGGAAGCACTGGACAAGCTCTCGGGCTGGCAGCCGGGCATCATTGTCACCGACTTGAAAATGCCTCGCATGAACGGCCTGGAGCTGCTGCAGCAGTTATCCAAGAGCAAGAACGATTGCACGGTGGTGGTGCTGACAGCCCAGGGCTCGATTGAGCTGGCGGTAGAGGCGATGAAGATCGGTGCATACGATTTCATCCAGAAGCCAGTGGAGCCGACCCGCCTGCGCACCACACTGTCGAATGCCACCCACAAGCGCGCCACGGAGCGGCAGCTCGAGGTCACGCGCCGCAAGCTGCGCGACACCGGCATCCTGGGACCGCTGGTGGGCTCTTCGCGCAAGATGCGCGACATCTACTCGCTGATCGAGCAGGTCGCTCCTTCCAATGTGTCTGTCCTGATTACGGGCGAAAGCGGCACCGGCAAGGAGCTGGTGGCACGGGCGCTGCATGAGCTGAGCCCCCGCAAGCCCAAGCCGTTTGTGGCGGTCAACTGCGCCGCTATCCCCGAGACATTGATCGAAAGCGAGATCTTCGGGCACGAGAAGGGTGCGTTTACCGGGGCACTGGAGCGACGCGCCGGCTGCTTCGAGCTGGCCGAAGAAGGAACGCTGCTGCTGGACGAGATCGGGGAGATGCCGGTCGCGACCCAGGCCAAGCTGCTGCGGGTGCTCGAGGATCGCAAGCTCCGCCGGCTGGGCTCAAAGGTAGAGTCGCCGGTGGATGTACGCGTGCTTGCGGCCACCAACAAGAATCCGGACACCGCGGTCGACACCGGGCAGCTGCGCGCTGACCTCTACTACCGCCTGAATGTCTTCAACATCCACATGCCGCCGCTGCGCGACCACAAGGAAGATATTCCTGCGATCGTGGACGCGATGATCCAGGACATGAACGAGAAGCATGGCCGCAAGGTGCCGGGCGTCGACCCTGGTATGCTGCAGCGGCTGATGCAGTATGACTGGCCGGGCAATGTACGCGAGCTTCGCAACACCATCGAGCGGGCCGTGATCCTGTGCGGCACGGGCGCGGTCGGGGTCCCACACCTGCCGCCTGGCTTTGGCAGCCGCGGGGTAGAAGCGAGCGCGGAAAGTGCGGTAGCCAACTCGGTCAAGGTGGAGGTGGGTACGACAGTCGATGAGGCGGAGCGCCTGCTAATCGTCAAGACCCTGGCCTCTACCAACAACAACAAGACCCGTGCCGCGGAGATCCTGGGCATCAGCCTCAAGACCCTGCATAACAAGCTGAAGGAGTACAGCCAGAGCCGGCTGCGGCCCCGTATCGAGCGGGAAAGCCCGGTGGAACGCGAACTGCCTGCCTAAGCGGCAGGCTACGCCCTGCAGCGCGGCAGGGGCCTGGTTGCGGGGACTCGAGGGCCAGCGATGCGCTTGAAGACGAAACTCGTAGCCGCTGTCACCGGTCTGGTCTTCCTCCTGGTCTTCGCGACCTCGTGGATCTACCTGTCGCAGTCGCTGCTGCAGTATGTCGACCAGAGCTATTCCTCGACCGATATCATCGCGCACCAGGTGCTCTTTGCGACCCGCCAGGCGATCGAGCAGGGCGTGATCCGGGGCACCATCCAGCCCGCGCTGCCGCCGGCCGAGTTCAGGCACCAGGTAGCGGCGGCGCTGCGACGCGACGAAGCCCTGACCGCGCTGATGGACTCGATCATCAGCTATTCACCCACCATCTTCGACATCACGGTTGCCGACAGCAGCGAGAGTGCCCTGGTAAGCACCGACCCGACGCTGAACGGACGGACGCTGCCCTGGCGGCCCGACTACGGCAAACTGCGCTCCCGCTCGGCTATCAAGATCCTGCAGATTGTTTTTGGCAAGCCCCGTGTGTACGATCTCCCGCTCTCGCTGCAGCGCAACGGGCAGCCGTTTGCTTCCGTGCATATCGGCATGCGCACGAGCTTTCTGCTGCAGGTGTTTCGCCCCACGCTGCTGGAAGCGGTCGCCTACACGGCAGGCGCGCTGCTGATCTCGCTGCTGGCGGCCGCACTTGTCGCGACGTTCGCGCTGGCGCCTCTCGAGCAGATCAGCCGCCGTCTCGATGTTCTCAGCGCGGAGGCAGCCGATGCCCACCTGCTGCACGACCCGCATGACACCCACGACACGCTGCTGCGGGTTTCAAGCAAGATCGAGCGGATTGGCGCCCGGATGCGCAATACCGAGGAGGTCTTCTCCGCGTTGAAGGAGAATCTCGATCAGATCCTGTCCAACCTGCAGGACGGCATGATGCTGTTTACCCGCGATGGCCGGGCGGTGCTGGTTTCAAGTTCCGTGGAACGCTTTCTGGGCATGCGGCGTGAACAGATGCTGGGGGCCGACGCCATGCAGATCTTCAGCCGCTCCACACGGCTGGGCCGCATGGTGCGCGATGCCTTCCAGCACCGTACCTCCATCCCGCAGGCGGAGGTAGAGGCCGAGGGTGGCCGCCGCATCGAGATCGCGCTGGAGATCATAGAAGACCAGCGCAGCAGTGGACCGGATAGCCTGGGAGCGTTGCTGACGCTGCACGACCTGGAGTCGGTGCGCGAGATCGAAAGCGAGCTGGAGCTGTCCCGCCGGCTGTCCGCCATCGGCCGCCTGACGGGCGGGGTTGGCCACGAGGTCAAGAACCCGATCAATGCCATCGTGGTGCACCTGGAGCTGATGCGTAACAAGCTGACCACGACCGATGGCGCGGCGCCGGTGCCGGCGATGCGGCACCTGGACGTGATTCAAAGCGAAATCCAGAGGCTTGATCGCGTGGTGCAGACCTTGATTGACTTCTCGCGGCCGGTCGAGATGAAGCTTGAGGACGAGGACCTGCGCCAGATCACCACCGCCGTCCTGATGCTGGCTTCGCCCGAGTTCGCCATCCAGCAGGTACAGGTGGAAACGCAACTCCCGCAAAGGGCTGTCGTGGTGAAAGTGGATGCTGATATGCTGCGGCAGGCCATTCTGAACATCGTGCTGAACGGAGCGCAGGCAATGCCCGCCGGCGGCACGCTACGGGTAAGCCTGGTGGAGGATTCCCGCTTTGCTGTACTCACCATCGCCGACACGGGTGAAGGAATAGCCCAGGAAGTGCTGCCGCGGATCTTTGATCTTTACTTCACGACCAAGAAGGAAGGCAGTGGCATCGGGCTCGCGATGTGCTACCGGATCGTGCAGCTGCACGCCGGGGTCATCGAGGTAGAGTCCACGCCCGGCCATGGAACCACGTTCCAGCTACGCATTCCCCTGAGCCACCTGGTTGAGCGTGAGGGTTGGGGCAAGGTCGATGCGGCGGCACTGTTGAGCCAGGAAGAAGCATGAGGAGACCGGTAGAGCGATCCGCGGCCTGCGCCCTGCTGCTGCTGTGCAGCCTGGCCGGCTGCAGTCATAAGGCGCCACCTCCTCCCCCACCCGCGGCAGTGGCTCCCCCCGTGCCCCCTGCGCCGATCACCGTCATTACTCCCCTGCCCTCGGTACCACCCCAAAGCAAACCGAATGTGCAGCCGGAGCCGGTGGAAAAGCCAGCGCCTGTGCCGGTACCCGTTCCGATCAAGCACCGGCGCCGCCACAAGAAGCCCGCCGCCTCTCCGGAGCCCGTACAGACCGCGCGACAGACCGCAGGTGCCTCGCCGGCGCCGGGCCCGCCTGTATCTCCCGGAGCGACCACGGCGGCCACCCCGCCGCAGATTGCTCCAGAAGGGAGCACCAGCAGTGCAGGGGCGGCGGCCGCAACGCCGGCAGACGCGGCCGCTGCTGCCGGCACGGTCACCCCCGGCGGTCTGCCCGCCGACACCGTGACGGGTCTCTCCTCGGCGTCTGCTTCGGCAAGCGAGGCAGCCCCGGCGCTGGGGGAACTGTCCGCCGGCACTGCCATCAGCAGCGGCGAGCGGATACGGATGCTGCGCGAGATCCAGGCACAGGA
>CAXTEW010000162.1:0-6801 GCA_964243175.1 uncultured Acidobacteriaceae bacterium | reverse complement strand
GCGACTTGTGGTATTTCCCGGCCGGGTTCCCCCATTCGATCCAGGGCATTGGCCCCGACGGGTGCGAGTTTCTGCTGGTGTTCGACGAAGGCGACTTCTCGGAAGACGCGACCTTTCTCCTGTCGGACTGGCTCGCGCATACGCCGCCCGAGGTGATTCACAAGAACATGGGCTGGACAGAGGCAGAGTTCAACCAGCTGCCGCAGACCGAGTTGTATATCTTCAAGGCGCCGCTGCCCGGGCCGCTCGAAGACGATAAGAAGTACATCGGCGAGTTCCTTGAGACCGAGAACAAGTACACTTTTCGGCCGATGGAGATTGCCCCATTTGTCAGCAACAAGAGTGGGGATGTGCGCATTGTTGATTCGACCAACTTCCTGACCTCTAAGAAAATCGCCGCGGGCATCGTGCGGATCAAGCCGGGCGGCCTCCGTGAAATGCACTGGCACCCTTCCGGGTCAGAGTGGCAGTTTTACCTGTCCGGGAAGGGCCGCATGACGGTGTTCAAGTCGGGTTCGCGTGCCCGCACCATGGACTTCAACGCCAATGATGTCGGCTTTGTGCCGACCATGGCCGGTCACTATATCGAGAACACGGGCACAGAGGACCTGGTGTACCTGGAAATGTTCAAGTCGCCCAAGTATTCAGAGGTTTCGCTGAATAACTGGATCCGGAGGATTCCGCCAGCGATGGCGGAAGCGCACCTGAAGCTCAGCGCTGCGACCATCGGCCGGGTGCCGTCGGAGAAGAACGGGATCCTGCCGGTGTAAATGAGCTGCCTGGGTGGTTGGGGTCTAACGCCGGCGGTGGACTGTGCAGCCCGCTCACGCACAGCGGCGGCTGGAATTCACGTCTTCAGGGGCGAGATGTGGGGGCACCCGGCTCTTATTTACGCGTGCCGGCCGGTGGTCTGTGCTCGTCAGGATGCCGTGGTGAGTTCTGACTGTGCAAGGGTCAGCACGCGGAGGGTGTTGAGGTCTGCGGCCTCGCCAAAGCTTTGCACCTGGCGCAGCGCCGCTTCGATTGCGGAACCCAGGCGAGCGCGTTCCGATTGACCGTAGTGGCGGACAGCGTTCAGCAGCGCCACGGCCGCATGGAAGAAGACGAATGGCTGTTCCTGCGCCATGCGCTCGACCAGCCAGGGGACTGTCTGCATATCGGGCTTCATCTGCAGGATGCAGATCGCGGCGAGGTGCCGGCCGGGCGCATTGGGCGCGTTCATAAACTCCGTGACAAACAGGTCGGCGGCCAGCGCAAGCGTGCGCATCTTGGCAACGATGCCATTCAATGCGCGTGTGCGGTCATCCCCGGCACGCATGCTGGAGCGGGTCGACTCATACTCCTGCGCGAAGACCAGCATGCGCGCCTTGATTGCCTCTTCAGCAGACTTGCGCAGCGTAGAACTGGGAGCCGCGTCGAGCAGCGAGCGCACGCCCGCGGCTGCTTCGATCTCGCTGCCCGGGATGGTCGCCGCGGCTTCTGTCGTCACTTCGCGGCTGGCGTTTGCGGCAGGCCGGGCAGCGTCCAAGGGGGCGCGGGTGTCGCTCCCCGGAGCCGAAAGCACGGGCGCAACCAGCGCAGCGGACTGGCTTTGCGCAACCTGCTGTTGCACGTCGCGATCGAATTCGATCTGCCAGATCTTGAAGCGGGTAGCGCCCTCAGCCACACCGACGGCGGCCGCGAGTAGTTCGGCTGCAGGCTTGCGGAATAGAAGCAGGATGAAGCCGATGAGCACCGGCCACACGATCGCTGCGCAGATCGCCGCGGCACCCGCGAGGATCCCCGCGATGTCCCCGCTGTGTTGGTTCGCGATCTCCGCATGCGAAGCAGGAGAAACGTCGGCGAGGATGGCAGGCAGCCGAAAGTGCAGTTCAGCGATCAAAGTGTGCCCGCCCCGGGGTTGTTGACGACGGCGCAGCAGCCGCATTGTCTGTGCGAAATCCGAGCAGTATCCAGTACGCAGGCCAGAGCAGCAGACCGATGAGAATCAGCACGAGCCCCAGGTGGATGAGCAGGTTGAAAAAGCCAACAAACCCTGGGTCAGGAGCGTAGCCGAAGATCGAAGTCAGCCGTGCCGACAGGTACATGAGCACGCCCAGCAGAAGCAGGGCTGTCGCCACAAGACGGAATCGGTGTAATCCTCGCTGCCAGTGCATCGTGCGGCCATGGTAGCCGGTGCTCGCAGACGAGGCAAGGTGACGCGCGCTCCCCAGAATGCCAGGAGGCCTGCACAACAAAGGCGCCGCATGTGAGCGGCGCCTCCCGTACACGGCTTTCGGAGCGTTAAGCGCGGGACAGGTAAACACCTTCGGCCGTGTCAACGCGGATCTTCTCGCCTTCATTGATGAAGGGCGGCACCTGCACAATGAGGCCGGTCTCCACGCGGGCGGGCTTGGTGACCGACGAGGCGGTGGCCGATTTAAGCCCGGGCTCTGTCTCGATCACTGTCAACTCGACCGTCAGCGGCAGATTGATGCCGACCGGCACGCCGTCGAAGATCGAGACCGTAATCTGCAGGTTGGCTGTCAGGTACTCCACTGCATCCCCGAGGGTGTCCCGCTTCAGGTTGAGCTGCTCGTAGCTCGTAGTGTCCATGAAGTAGTAGTCGTCGCCATCGTTGTAGAGAAATTCCATCGAGGCTTCATCGACAATGACGCGCTCGATGGGATCAGGCGAGCGAAAGCGATGCTCGAACATGGAACCGGTGCGCAGGTTGCGCAGCTTGGCCTGGATAAACGCGCGCAGGTTGCCGGGGGTCCGGTGCTCCACCGAAAAAACGGTGTGCAGCTCGTTGTTGTGCTTGATGATCATGCCCGGACGCATCTGGGTGGCGGGAATCGCCATAAGGGGAGAACTCCTTGCAGGTAAGTCAAAAGTGGCGCGGAAAGCGCGGATGGTGAGGGCACAAGGGGCTGCGCTGCACCGCCTTTATTCTAGCTCAGGGCGCGCGGCACAATCCCGGGCCACCCAGCCGAAGGCGCCGGGAAGCAGGTGTTCGCGCCGTCCGTTCGCAGGGTGTCAGTTGGCTCCGAAGACCTTGGAGATGAAATGGCCCAACGAGTGGAGAAAGCCGCGTGGCCGCTCTGCCTGGGGTGGCGCCGGGCTGGGTCGTGCTGCCGCTGTCGAGACAGGCTGTGGCGGCGCGGCATCGGGCGGCGGCACGGGCGGCGTGTTCGAGGAAAGTGTGGCCGCAACCTGTGCGTGAACCTCGCCGGGGGCTGCCACGGGCGTGCTGCCTGTGGTCTGCGGAGGCTGCAGCCCCTCACTCACCGCAGTGGGGAACGCGGTGTCGGCAGGGGTGGATGAAGGGCCGCCAGGATGCTGATCCGTCTGCGCCACCGCGGCGGGGATTGCGGGCGGGCAGCCGCAGGGTTCGTGTTCGTTGTCGACCACTTCATCGAGCGAGCCATGGACAAACAGCACGCGCTGACCCGGGCGTACGCGGTAGGCACCGCCATCGCGCAGACTGCTGGCGACCACGTACGGTGCATTGTCCCCGGCATTATCGACGCAGGTATCGCCCTGCTGGTTGACACGTATCTTGAGGCTGGCTGTGCCCGGACTGGAGATCAGCAGGCGCAGATCGGCTGTCAGTACGACATCAGAGTAGGCGCCGGGTGTGTAGTTGGCCTCGAACGCGCCGCGATCGAGCGAGAACATCAGTCCCGCGTCGCCGGGTCCGGTGTGTGGGGCAGCATCCCGCGCGATGTGCACCGTGGTGCTGGCGCACACCGTCACCGTGCCCCCGCGGGCCAGCGCGAGCGAGGCCGCGGTGTCGCCGGCCGTCACTTCTCCATTGTTGGCGATGGCGGCCCGTCCATTGGCGACGCTGAGGGCGCCGTGGAGACTGACGCCCCCGGTTGTGGCCACGCTGGCGACCGGCTGCTGGGCTGGTTGCTGGGCCAGCGCGGCGCCGACGGCGAGCATTGCAACGTAGGTCGCGAAGGCGGCTTTCCGTAGCAGGCGGATGGACTGAGGATCGGTGGTCATGCGCGTGTCTTCATGCAATCCGTTCAGAGCTCGAGGAAGTTCTGCACCAGCCGCTTGCCATCCTGCGTCAATGCGCTTTCGGGGTGAAACTGCACGCCTTCGACCGGGTACTCGCGGTGACGCAGGCCCATGATGATGCCGTCGGCTGTACGCGCGGAGATCTCCAGCTCCCGCGGCAGCCCCTCTTCGGCCACGATGAGCGAATGGTAGCGGGTGCAACGCATGGGGCTCGCAATATTGGCGAAAATGGTTTTGCCGTCATGCGCCACGTCGCTGGTTTTGCCGTGCATCAGTTGCGGCGCTCGCACCACGCTGCCGCCGAACGCAGCGCCCAGCGCCTGGTGGCCGAGGCACACGCCCAGGATAGGCACCCGGCCTGTGAACCGGCGGATGAGCTCGATCGAGATACCGGCCTCCTGTGGCGTGCACGGGCCTGGTGACAACAGGATCCGCTCCGGCTCCAGCGCTTCCACCTCGTCCACCGATAACTCGTCATTGCGGCGGATCACCATCTCCGCACCCAACTCGCCCATGTACTGCACCAGGTTGTAGGTGAAGGAGTCGTAGTTGTCGAGGACGAAGACCATCGTTATTTCAGTTTACTGTGCGTTGCGCGTGTGGCTTGTGTGGCTCTGGACGGCGCAAGCCGGTCGCGAGCTCGCCGGTTGATGTTGGGGCATCCTGAGCGTAGCCAAGGCTCGGTCATCCGGCGTAGCCACGCCCGGGGTCATCCTGAGCGTAGCCGAAGGATCTGCTTTCCCTTGCGCGCATCAGTCCAACGCCCGGGTCATCCTGAGCGCAGCCGAAGGACCTGCGGTTGCGTTGCTGAGGGAAGCAGATCCTTCGACTACGCTGCGCTACGCTCAGGATGACCCGCGGTGTTGCCGGATTGCATGGGTAACCGGAGTTAGGCAGAAGCAACCGCAGGTCCTTCGGCTTCGCTCAGGATGACCCATGGTATTTGCTCGCCGGCGAATTTGTTCGCGCCGGCAGCTTCGCCCGCGCCGGCAGCTTCGCCCCGCCGGTAGATTCGCCCGCGCCGGCACATTCACCCATAACGAGACATCTGCTCGATTGCTACATCCGTCCGCGACGATCCTGCTCAGTACACCCAGCTCTTCACATCGCCATCCTTCGGCGCGGTCGCCTTTATATGCTCCGCCATCCGGGGCAGTACGCGCTCGGGCCAGGTGCGATTATTCTCAGCCATCGTGTAGGCATCGGGGCCGCCGGTGTAGCAGTGCGGGGCGCCGGCACCATACTGAAAGCTGGCGTCCGAGTGGGGATTGCGCGTGCCATCGAGCATGTGCTGCATGCGGTGCACGGCATTGTTCAGAAAGTAGGTATCACCCTCGCCGGCTGCGACGTGGATTTTGCCTTCGAGCTTTGGACCCAGCGTCGGCCACTCGCGCTCGAGCATCGCGGTCAGGTCCCAGTGGTCGTGCCAGTAGTGCACGGTCTGCTTGTCAATGGCGCCGGTCTGGTCGTTCCAGATCGGCACCGGCAGCCCGTCCGGGCCCTGGGGCGAATACACCGCCTGCCAGATATTCCACTGCTCGGTCGAGCGGCCATGGGTGCCCAGCACGTACTCGAACTGCACTTCGTCGGCCGTCATCGCCAGGATGGAGCCGTCGGGCTTGCGGTCTGCGGCGATCGGCACAGAGCCGAAATCCGCGTGGCGCACAAATGCGTTCGTGTCCTCGTACAGGTTGACGTTCTGATAATCGTGGAAGTCGACCGGATCAGGGCACGCGGCCCATGTGCCGTTATAGAAGTCCGGGTAGAAAAGCTGGGAGGCCAGCGCTTCCCACCCGCCAGTCGAGCCGCCAAAGGTTGCGCGCGCCCAGCCAGCGCCGATCCCGCGATACTGGTGCTCGATCTCCGGGATCAGCTCCCCGGTGACCGCCGCTCCATACGGGCCAACGTTGGCTGAATCCACCACGTACGAGTCGTCGTAGTAGGGATTGGCATTCTGGATCGAAATGACGAGCATGTGCGGCATACGGCCACTGGTCCATGCCTGGAAGAACTCGTACCCGGCTTCGGCACGGCTCCGCTCGCGTCCCTTCATGCCTGCGGTGGGTGGTGTCGAGCGAAAGGCCAGCCCAAAGGCAGCGGAGAAATGATCCTGGTACACAACGGTTGGATAGTGTGCGGTGAGGTGCTCGTCATAGCCCGGCGGCAGCAGCACCCAGGCATTGAGAAACACGTCGCGGCCCCAGAAGGCAGATAACTTGTCGGACCGCAGGTGCACGGTGCGCAGGTACTGCTTCGCTCCCGGATCGCGTCCCAGCACTTCATCCATCGTCGGCACCGGGGCGATAACCTTGTCGAGCACGAGATGAAGATGAGGCGACCGGGTCTGCGATTTCGAGGCACCCTGCGGAGGCCAGTCAAGCTTCGCCGGGGCGTCATACGGATTGCCGGGCTTGCGGTTCCAGTGCTGGCCTTCGCCGCGGTCAGGTGGCAGCATCACTGTCTTTCCGCTTTGCAGGTGAAACGGCTCATACACGTTGAAAACAGCCTGCACGTAGTAGCTGCCGGGCGCCAGGTCGGCCAGGTGCCGCAGCGGGTAGCCGGCGGTTGTGTTGTCGATCGTTACGGTGCCGTCCGGCTTCAATCCCGTGACATCGACGCCGAATGCTTCAGCCGAATCGTACTGCTCCTGCACCTGGTCGCGCGGCTCATCACCTTCGTCACTATGGCGGGAAAAAACGACCAGCAGGTGACCGGTCAGCGTTGCCGTGCCCGCGGGAAACGAGGCCGCCGGAATCGTCACCGTGATCGACGGCCCGGCCTGGGCGTGGGCGC
>CAXTEW010000161.1:0-6819 GCA_964243175.1 uncultured Acidobacteriaceae bacterium | reverse complement strand
GAATGAGGCCCGCCATCCAAAATAGGCCGTCACCAAAGGAACAAGTGCGGGGGTGAGAAAGAAAGCAGCGTTTGACCCGGAGTTGAACAGCCCATTGGCAAGAGCGCGCTCCTCGGTCGGGAACCACTCGGTGGTCGCCTTGATCGCGGCAGGAAAGTTGCCGGACTCGCCCAGGCCGAGCAGGCTGCGGGCAACGCAGAACCCGAGTACCGAGTGGACGACGCTGTGGCCAAGCGAAGCAAACGCCCACACTGTAATGGCAAGTGCATAACCCACGCGGGTGCCCAAGCGATCAATCAGCGGCGCGCCAATCAGGAAGCCGGCGGCGTAGGCAATCTGGAAGCATTCGACGATGTGGCCATAGTTAAGGTGGTACACCTGCTGGACCGAAGCCGGGAGGCCCGGCACCCATCCCATAAACGGCAGGTGGAGCAGCGGCTCGATGAGCGAGAGAACCGAGCGATCCATGTAGTTGATCGTGGTGGCCGCAAAGAGCAACAGGCAGACAAGCCAGCGCAGCCCACCTACCGGACGGCCTGCCTCGCGTTCATATCCCATCGCGCGTACCCGCACGCTCCGGGACACCCGGAGCGCACGGCGTGCCCTGCACCGGCGTATCTGTGTTGCTGCACCAGTTCAGCGCTACGCTATGCATCCACAAGAGATTGCTGCCTCACATCCCGGACCGGTGTCGGTCAATCGCGCTGGGTGACCGGCTCGGCAATCCTGTCGACTTCAACGGTGTGCGGCGAGGAAAGCGCGAGCGCCCTTCGTTAACACGAGTTTTAAATGGAATGCGACTGCTGGCGGCGGGTGTCGCAAGCGACCGGTGGAGTCAGCCTCCCGGGATCGCGCTTGTTGCTGGCGATCGCTGGCTGCTAGCGCAGCCAGCGGCGCTGCTTCAGGCCAGCTCGACACGTGGTAATTCTTCCCGGTCTACGGTCATGTGCTCCCGGCGAAGCACGACTGTCTGGGTGTCGCGGCGCTCTGCCTCTCGTCGTGTCACACGCACTTCTTCCCTGAGAATCAGCTGCTTGGTGAGTACCATTCTCTCTTCGACCAGCGGGTAAATCGTCGTCTCGCCTTCCTGCCGTACCGGCGGTACGGCGTCCACTGGTTCATTCCGCGGGACACGATCGACTTCGTAGGTGCTGATTAGGAGTGGCTCATCCAGCGCTTCCTCGTATGTCTGGACACTTTTCTCCAGCCGCACCTTCGCTGTAGCGACAGTGCGCTTGCCGACCAGCAGCCTCTCCTCAACCAGTGGAATCGTTAACGCGCCGATCTCCTCTGCTGCAGCCGCCGCGTTCACCCGATCCATGTCCGATACCTGCGCTGATGAACGCAGCAGGCTCGTTGCGATGCGGATGATCTGGCCGCCGGGCAGCCAGAGTTCAGTGTACTCACGGGCAGGATCGATCTGGCCGGACTGCACCACCAGCGTATTGCCCAGGTCATTCATCGGGCTGGTCTGCTGCGTATCTAGACTGGTATCGCTCATCGAATAAAACCTCGGCTTGCTTTGAAGAGAAACAAGCGTGCAAAGCCGGACCACTGCGCCGGCTCTGCACGCTATCTGTCACTGCTTAGTACTTGCTCTGCCCTGGAGTCGCATCGACGGAGCTGGTATTAACCTTCTCGACCTCGACCTCGGTCTTGCGCACCGTGTCGTGGACTGCTTCGGTGTGCTCGCTGCTCTGCTTGCCAACAAGCACTTCCTCAACCACCCGGCTTGTTTTCCCGATCACTGCTTCCTCGCCGGTTGCTGTCAACTCCACCACTGCACCACTGCCGGCGGTAAAGTCAGCTGCAGTTGCAGGCCGATTCACAGGCCGGCGCTCTACGTTGATCGTTTCCTCACGCAGTACGACAGCCGCTTCCACGGGGCGCTCGGTTACGTGTGAATAGATACGCACACCCCCGCGATTGACTTCGCGCTTACCGACCACCAGCTGCTCTTCCACGATCGGGATCGCTGTTTCGCCGGCTATCTCTGTTGCGGACGTAGCATTGTAGGCGGGTGCAGCAGCCACGCCCGTTCCCGTGCTGGCATACTCACCTTCAATCTCGCGAGCCCCATGCTGCGTCAGCAAGTCAGCAACTTCAGCTGCCTGCGGGTCGTTCACGGTGACCGCTACCAGGGCACGACCTTCATTGACGCCGGTCGCGTAATGATTATGCGCCTGCTCATCACCGCCAGTGAGGTTCCGGAAGTAGGAGCCGATCTTCTCGCCGATTCCCTCTGCGCGACTGCCGGTGCTGGTGCTGGTGCTGGCCGTACCAGACACCTCGTCATCGTCATTCGCAACGACGGTGATGTGTTGTGCTTCGTAGCCCAGCGAGATCAACTGCTGACGAACCTGCTGTGCCTTCGGAAAAGTATCAAAGAGACCGACCACTGTTTTCGACATAGAGAATTCCTTGTATCTGCCAGCATGCGGCTGGCCGGTTGGAGTTACTGCTGAGAGAAGAGTTCGACGCGGCGATTGTCTGCCTTGCCAGTCGTTGTAGCGTTGGTGTCCTGTGGGTTTGACGGGCCGAAGCCCCCACCGGTAAGGCGACTCCCGTCAATGCCCTGCGCCTTGAGGAAGTTGGCGACGGCATATGCGCGCTGCTGAGACAGGGTGGCGTTGTGGGGCATGGAGCCGGTACTGTCGGTGTAGCCTTCCAGCCGGAGATGGACCGCCGGGTTCGACTTCATCACCGCAGCCGCGCGCAGCAGCGTAGCCTGGCTTTCTGCTGTGAGTGTTGCCTGGTTCGTATCAAAGTGAACAGTGCCGAGATCCGGCAGCGTTGAAGCCGAGGCAGCAGTTGGTGCCGCGGGAGCAGAGTTATTCGCCGGGTGACGGGTGAGGAAGTAAACAAGCAAGGCGAGGAGCAGAAGAAGCGGAAGCAGCCATGCCCAGATAGGCAAAGCTTTTTTCTTGGTTTCTTCGTAGACTTTTACACGTTCGGCCATAACAGCATCTCCTGGATCGGTTTAGGGTGGGCAGAAGTGCCCATGAAGCGCGCACTCTAGGAGTTGCGTGGTACGGCCGGTAGGTCGGCGTTTGCGCCCACCTGCTCGACTTCTACCTCGGTCTTACGAACGGTGTCGTGGATGTGCTCAGTGTGCTCCGTCATCTGCTTGCCGACGAGGACTTCTTCCACCACCTGCGCACTCTTGCCGACGACGACTTCCTCGGCTGTCTCGGTCAGCTCAATGGTGCGCTCGCCGCCGAAAGCCAGTTCCTGTTCGGTTGCCGGTCGGTCCACCGCGTGGCGATCGATCACAACGCGCTCTTCATGAAGATTGACCGTCTGCTCGACGGGGATTTCGACAACGCGACGGTAAACGCGCACACCGCCGCGCTCCACCGCCCTTTTGCCTACAACCAGCTCTTCTTCAACGATGGGGATTGCCGCTGCGTCTGTTGCGGCCGCGACAGGCAGGGCAGCAGCGACGGGTGCGGCAGCAGCTAATGGCGCAGCCACAGCGGGGCTGGCAACGGCTTCATCGATGACCGAAGCCTGGTTGCCCTCGAAGATGTGCTCTACGACTGCCACGAACTGGGCTGTCGCAGCAACGGAAACCACGACGCCGCCGCTGCGGATACCTTCGCGAAGATGATCAAGGTCGCGGGCGGGAACACCGAGGTTTTCCAAGGTGGTACTGGAGAAATCGCCTGCGCCGCTGTTGATAACAGAAATGGTGGATGCGGGAACGCCTGCACGTGTCAGGTCGTTCGTGGCTGCTTGCGCCTGGCTGGGGTGGTGGAACAGGCACACCAAGGTCGTCAGATCGTCGGTCATGGGGTACAACCTCTAGCTTTCTTGGGGATTCCTGCACCCGTCACAGGGACGGGCTGCTGCACGCCGCTTGAGGTTCCGGGGGTAGGGATGACTGCCGAAGTGGCGGCACACCGGCGCGGACGACGTTCGGATCGATACCTGCAGTCGCCAGCCGCCTTGTCAATACGTTGCACAGAAGCAGTACAGAGTTGGTTCGCTCTCTGAAGAATTACGTCATTGCAAAAGCCGCCCTGTGCAAAGCAGGTGTAGGTGGCTATCCAGAGAAGTTCCAGGACGAACCGGTGCGCCCGCTTGCCTGCCTCGCTCAGCTCCGGGTGGGTTGCATCGCCGAGCTCTGCGCCCGTTTCCAGTAGCGGGAGAAGCGTTTCAGGTCGAACTCGCGTGTGCCCTCGACGAAAGGTGGAGGATCAATCATCACAACCGGCATGACATGTTCCAGGTGCGTCGCGGCCTCGATCAGGCGCGGATCGGGTGTGCGTTGCATGACGACACTGCCTGCACCTTGTTCGCGAGCAGCGGCCAGCACCTCGGTTGCGGGATCGCCGAAACGTATTTCCAGGTGTCCTGGCATGCTTTGCAGGCACTCAGCGATGAACACGATCCGCTTCAACGTGATCTTCTGTGTGGTCAACCAGTGTGTATCCCACACAAACACCGCCGGGCTCTGTGGCCACTGCCTGCAGATGGTCGTCTCCGGATCCAGATTGTCGGTGTGGATCCAGACCAGCGGCGTGCCCGTGGCGCGTGGCGGACGCTTGGCAGTGGCCGATGCTGCGGTCT
Source organism: uncultured Acidobacteriaceae bacterium (assembly GCA_964243175.1). Lineage (GTDB taxonomy): Bacteria > Acidobacteriota > Terriglobia > Terriglobales > Acidobacteriaceae > EB88. The sequence continues at coordinate 2,247 of CAXTEW010000161.1, read as the reverse complement.
TCTGGTAGGGGCGAGGTGTCTCCGGCTGGGCGCCTGCATCTGCCAGGACGGGGAAAAGCTGGTCCGACAAATCCTCGTAGCTTGCATCGAAGGGGCAACTCCGGGCCGCCGCATGTGGGCACTGTCTGCAGTAAAGATTTTCCGTGTAGCGCTGCAGGTTCTCCCGATTGAAGATGTAGGCCTTGCTGCTGAAGGTCGATGCGACCCACTGCCAGGAAAGATGATTGCTGGCCGGGTCGCCGTCCAACAGGGGCTGCAGAAACCAGCGCGCGCCTGCTTGCCAGCTGACCCGCAGCCAATGTACCAGGTAGGCAGCCATCCACATCCGCGCGTGATTGTGCAGGTAGCCGGTCGCTTTCAGGTCGCGCGAAAAGCTGTCAATACAAACCAGCGACGTGGTCGCGTCTACCACTTGCGGCGGCATCTCCTGCGCATACTCCGACGCCTCAAGGCCAGTCTTGTACGTTTCGCGGTCCTGCCAGATGCCCTCACCCAGCTGCGAGTACAGGCGCTGCCAGTAGTCACGCCAGGCTAGCTCATTGATCAGCTTTCCCGCGTGACCTGCTTCACACACGGCCGACAAGGCGAAGTCGCGCACCTCTGCAAGTGTCAGCACACCATGCCGCAGATAGGGTGAAAGCCGGGTAACACCACCAGACAGGAAATTGCGGCTACGCTCGTAGGCCTGCGGCTGGATCGCCTGCAACGCTGCCATGGCAGCAGCCCGTCCGCCACGCGTCAGACTCGTGGCGGTATCCTCTGCTGGAAGGAACGGCAGTTGCGAGCGCAGCCACGCCACCAACTCGGCGCGACCCTGGATCGCGCTCAACTCTCTTGCATTCATCTGGTAAGGCTACCGGGCCTGTGGGGGCCTGGCAGGCACCACTGGGACTTCCGTTTCGGTCATACGCAAGAGCTGCGGTGGAACAGGTCGTCCCCTCAGCACTGTTGGTGCCCGCCGCCGGGTAGGGGTGCTTGCCGCGCGGTGAAATGGCAGGCACAGCGAAGCCTCCATCTGGTCAGTCACTTGTGTGTACCCTGATTGCGACTGAGTGGAGACACTGCACGCTTCGCTGGTTGCAGGCGGGTCGCGTGCAGGCGAGCCACTTGCTGGCGGCGACGAGGCGTAAGTGCGATCCTGCGAAGAGAGACGCTGTCGCGTCAACGTGCGCCGGAAATGTGCAATAAGGGTCAGGTTTTCTTGTCACGTCCACCTACTCTCGTGTTTAGAGGCGAGCTATTCATTGCAGGAGCTTGGAGCAGATCGAAGCTAAGACAACTCCGTTAGAGAGACGCGTGCAGCCTCGGGGGGAAGCAGAAGGGTCATGTAGCTGTCGACCTGCAGATTTTTTCGATCCGGCAGAGAAGTGATCGAACCGGCGCGAGCAGAAAGCGCGGAACAGCCACACTCAGAAGTCAAGGCGAGCCACAGAACACGCGAGAGTGTCCAGAGTGAGAGCAGCGGTCTTCGATACAGAACGAGCCCGGCCGGGGTCATGGTTGCAAATGCAGGATGTCGCGCGGCCGCAACTGAGGCAGGGCTCTGTGCTGCTGCGCGTGCTGGCCTGCGGCGTATGCCGCACCGATCTCCACATTGTCGAAAGCGACCTGGCGCCGCTGCGGAAAAACCTCATCCCCGGTCACCAGATAGTAGGCCAGGTCGTCGAGGGCGCGACCGAAACCCTTCCGCAAGGTACGAGGGTGGGCGTCTCCTGGATCGGCGGGGTGGATGGAAACTGCTGGTTCTGCCAGCACACAATGGAAAACCTGTGCGATCACCCTACGTTTACTGGGTACAGCGTAGACGGCGGGTATGCCGAGTATGTTCTCGTTCGCACCGACTTTGTCTATCCCCTGCCATCTGCGATGGATAGTCTCCATGTCGCGCCATTGTTGTGCGCCGGGATCATAGGCTTTCGTAGTCTACGGGTTGCTGGTGTGCAGCCCGGAGAACGGGTCGGCCTGTTCGGCTTCGGCAGCTCCGCAACTCTCGCTCTGCCCATCCTGCAGTCGTGGAAATGTGAGGTATACGTCGCGACGCGAGGAGAAGACCATCGCCGGTCGGCCGCTTCTCTCGGCGCCACCTGGGTAGGCAAGGAGGATGCCAAGCTCCCGGTGATGCTGGACCGGGCAGTCACCTTCGCGCCAAGCGGAAAAGTCGTCGTCCAGGCGCTCAGCAGTCTACGCAAGGGCGGGGTCGTGGCGGTGAACGCGATTCATTTAGATCAAGTGCCCGCATTCGACTAC
>CAXTEW010000160.1:0-6829 GCA_964243175.1 uncultured Acidobacteriaceae bacterium | reverse complement strand
TGGTGATTGCCGTTTCTGACCCGAGCCGCCTGATGGTGCTCGATGAAATCTCCTCGCTGCTCGGCCAGCGACTTATTACCCGCGTCGCCACGCTCTCGCAGATCAACGACCTGCTCAAGAAGACCGAGCAGTCGCAGCGTGTGCTCGATGAAGCGACAGAGGGCCTGACCTTCGACGTCATTTCGGTCAACGACCAGGATGATGAGTCGATCACGATCGAGAAGCTGACGTCTGAGGAAGACATCAGCCCGATCATCCGGCTCGTCGACACGACCATCTTCACGGCACTCGAGCGCCGGGCTTCTGACGTACATATCGAGACCTACGACGATCAGCTTGTCGTGAAATACCGCATCGATGGCGTGTTGCACCCGGCCATGGCGCCCATCGCGCGCGAGCACCACCAGACCATCCTGTCGCGTATCAAGGTCATGAGCGAGCTTGATATTGCTGAGCGGCGCGTGCCGCAGGACGGCCGTTTCCGTGTCCGCTACAAGGGCCGCCTCATCGATTTCCGCGTCTCCATCATGCCGACCGTACACGGAGAAAATGCGGTACTCCGTGTGCTCGACAAGGAGTCGATGAGCGAGAAGTTCAAGTCGCTCACGCTCGATGTTGTCGGCTTTGGCGATGACGATCTCCGGCGCTTCCGCCGCTATATTCGCGAGCCCTACGGCATGGTGCTGGTGACCGGGCCGACCGGTTCCGGCAAGACGACTACGCTCTATGCCGCGCTCAACGAGATCAAGAGTGACGAAGACAAGATCATCACCATCGAGGATCCGGTCGAGTACCAGATTCGCGGCATCACGCAGATCCCGGTCAATGAAAAGAAGGGTCTCACCTTTGCTCGCGGCCTGCGCTCGATCCTGCGTCACGATCCGGACAAGATCCTGGTCGGCGAGATCCGTGACCAGGAGACAGCGCAGATCGCGATCAACTCCGCACTAACGGGTCACCTTGTTTTCACGACGGTCCACGCCAACAATGTCGTCGACGTGCTGGGACGTTTTCTGAACATGGGCGTCGAAGCCTACAACTTCGTTTCCGCGCTCAACTGCATCCTCGCGCAGCGACTGGTGCGCATGATCTGCGACCACTGCGTCCACTCGGTCACCTACTCCGATGCAGAGCTCGAGTTGTCCGGGCTCAACCCGGAGGAGTGGCGCGGCTTCGAGTTCAAGGAGGGTCGCGGCTGTATCGAGTGCGGCGGCACCGGCTACCGGGGCCGTACTGCCATCCACGAACTGCTCGATCTCACAGATCCGATCCGTGAAATGATCCTCGAGAAGAAGCCGGCGTCTGAAGTGCGCAAGCTGGCCCAGGCCGAGGGCATGCAGTTTCTGCGGGAGTCGGCGCTCGACCGCGTCAGGCGAGGCCTCACCACGCTGAAAGAGATCAACAAAGTCACGTTCATCGAGGCCAATCGCTAGTGCGTCTTTTCTGCAACACCCGTAGCAGCCACCCAGCCCGACGGCTGCCGTGCAACGGCGTCCCCCCTGGAAAGCGAGGCGGCTCCGATGCTTGAACGCCTGCCCCTGCTCTTCCCCAGCATCTCGCTGCGGCCCGCGCTGGCCTGCGAGATCACGCCACTGGGGGTACTCGCCGCGCGGCAGGACTCGACGGTCGGCCTGGCAACCCAGTTTGTGCCGATCCCGGCGACCGCCCTGCAGCCCGGCTGGAAGACACCCAACGTGCTGGAGCGCCCGCAGCTGGTCGGGGCCCTGCGCACAGCTGTGGGCGCGGTTGCCGAGCGTGGCCGCCAGCTGCCGGGCGGGCGGACTCTCCCCGCGAACCGGGCGCTCACGTTAATCGTGCCCGACGCGACTGTACGCGTGCTGCTGCTGGATTTCGACGCGCTTCCTTCAAAGCGGGGGGAAGCGCTCGCCATTCTCCGCTTCCGGCTCCGCAAGCTGGTCCCCTTTGAGACAGAGGACGCGGCCATCACCTACCAAGTCATGAGCACGACGACGGAGGGCGTCCGGGTGCTGGTCGTCGTGATCCCGCGCGACGTGCTGCTGGAGTACGAGAGTGTGGTCCGCGAGGCCGGCTTTATCCCGGGCGTGGTCCTGCCCAGCACCCTCGCAGCCACACCCCTGCTTGGCGCTGAGCCAGCCCTGCTGGTCAACCATAACGGCACCACGCTCACAACCACCATCCTGCGCGGCCAGGAACTGCTGCTCCACCGGGCACTCGACTTCGGCGGCATGGAAGAGCCGGTCACCGACGCCCCGGCCCGCCTGCCACGCAGTGCGGAAGGCAAGGCCCGCGAAGAGGAGGAAGACATCCGTCAAAGTGTCTCGGTCGCGCTGGCCTACTTTGAAGACACGCTCGCGCTCGCCGCAAACGAGATCTTCTACATCGGACCCGGTACCGCCGAGGCGTTCCACGCCATGCTGGGCGAGCCGACCATCGCGGTGCGCGACCTCGGTCCTGCCCCGGAGCTGCCCTCTCGCACCGTCTCCCGCTCCATGCTGGCGCCGGTCGCCGGAGCGCTGCTGAATGCCTAAGACAATGCCTGGGGCGTACGCATGAATATCAACCTCAATCTCGCGACACGGCCATACATCGAGCTCCGGTCGGTGTATGCGCGGCTGCGCGTGTTCGCGGTCATTTTAGCCGCCCTGTCCCTGCCCATGCTGCTCGTCGTCCACGTGGAAGAAACCAAGGCGCAGCTGGCGGAAGCACGCGTCAGCCAGCTCGAGGCCAATATCGCTCTCCTGCAGCAGCAGCAGCGCAACGCCCGCGCCCTGGCCACGCAGGGCGCCAATGCGGCCGTGCTCAACCAGGCCGCGTTTCTGAACGACCTCTTCCGCCGCAAGGCTTTCTCGTGGACAGCGACCATGAGTGATCTTGAAAACACCCTGCCCTACGGGGTCCAGGTCGCGGCCATCGATCCGGTGATCGCGCCCGATGGCCATGTCACCATTCGCATGCGCATCACCGGTTCCCGGGAGCGGGCAGTCGAGGTGGTTCACAATCTGGAGCGTTCGCGACACTTCCTCGCGCCGCGGCTGGTCTCGGAGGCGATCGCGGACCAGAGCAACGGCCAGGGAAACAGCGGCCAGGTACGGCAGGTCAGTGCCGCGGCGGGTGGGTCTGCGAACGACGTCAGCTTCGATATCCAGGCGGACTACCGGCCGCTGCCCAACTCGCATGATCATGCGACGATTGCAGCGGCCGCGGGCCGTCGGGAGCGAGCCGCCGAGGTCACCCCGGGGCCAACCCCTGCGGCAACCCCTGCGCGCACCGCTGTTCCCCCGGCACCGGCCGGTGCTGCCGTGCTGACCAACCCTGATCCAGCAACTGCCCGGCCTGCATTCCCGCAGAACCACCCCCACGAGGCTCGCCCTTTTGGCCGGCCACTCCCCGGAACCCCGGCGGCCATGGGGCCCAGTGGAGTACCAGGTGGAGTACCCAGTGGAGGACCCGACTGATGCCACGCCGCACCCTCATTTCCCAGACATTTACCCAGCTCAATGCGTATATCGCGGTCGTCGCGGTGCTGCTTATCTTTGATCTCGTGCTGGCCACGCGGCTGGGAGTGGCCTGGCACCGCAGCCATAGCGACCAGTCTGCGCAGTACAACCAGGACCTGCTCACCTATGCGCAGCTGCAATCGCAGGCCGCGCGCCTGCAGGCGCTGCCGGCACAACTCAGCGAGTCACGCCAGCAGGCGGACGCTTTCCTCAACACCAGGATTGCCAGCTCGGACAGCGCCCTGCTCGCGGAGCTGGGCGCGCTGACCAGCCGTGACCATGTCCGCCTCAGCCACGCCAGCTACACGCCCGCTCCGGCGATCCCGGGCATTGTGGAGCAGCGCGTCGAGGCCAACGTCGCAGGGGAGTACGGCCCGATCATGCACTTCATCAATGACCTGGAGCGGGACAGGAACCAGTCCTTCTTCATCATCCGGTCGATCACGCTCAGCGGGCAGCAGGGCGGTTCAGTCAACTTGCGGGTACGACTGGTGACCTACATGCGCGCCGATGCAGCGAGTGCCGCCATTCTGCAGCAGGGCCACAACGGCAGCGCGGCTGAGGAGGTGCAGTAATGCCGTCTCTCAAGGGCACCGGCACCAGCGACAAGAAAAAAGTGGCGATCGCCGCTGCACTCGGCCTGGTTGTGCTGGTGCTCGCATTCCATACCATCTTCGGTGGTCCGGACCCGGTACCGGCGCCGCCTTCGGTGCCAGTCCGCCCGGCTTCGATCGCGGTCGCACCCGCGCCCGCGCGAACCGGCACCACATCCGCCGGCTATGTGCCGCCGACGCCCGGGATAGCGCTCGATCCATCACTGCACCCGGAGCTGATGGCTGAAAACGAGAACTACCTGTACGCGGGAACCGGTCGCAACATCTTTTCGCAGGGTTCCGCACCCGCGCAGGCAGCCACCATCGCCATCCCCAGGGTGAAGGCACCCGTGCGCCCCTCGATGGTCCAGACCGTTGTCAGCACGGGACCGCCGCCGCCGCCCACAATCGACCTGCGTTTCTTTGGCTACTCGGCACGCAAGAATGGAAGCCGCAGGGCCTTCCTGCTGCACGGGGATGACGTGTTTATCGCGTCGGAAGGGGACGTCGTGAGTCACCGCTACCGGGTCGTCCACATAGCCCCCTTCTCGATCGAGGTAGAGGATCTGCCGTACCACAACACCCAGACGCTGCCATTGATTCAGAACTAGCGACACGCGGTATGCCGTCGACGTGTAAGCAGGGAGTCATGAAGCGAGACAGACAGCAATCCAGTCAGGCACCAGCCGCGCAGCCCTCCCGGGCGGCTGAGGAGGGCTATGTTCTGCTTGCTGTCATCGTCTTTATTGCCGTCCTCAGCCTGTCACTCGCGATCGCCGCACCACGGATCGCCTCGTCCATCCAGCACGACCGCGAACTCGAAGCCGTGCAGCGGGGACTGCAGTACAAGCGCGCCATCCAGCTCTACTATAAGAAGTTCGGCAGCTATCCCAGCTCGATGGACCAGCTGGTCAAGACGAACGATATCCGCTTCCTGCGCCGCCGCTACCTGGATCCGCTCACCGGCAAGGACGACTGGAAGCTGATCCACATGGGCGAGGCGCACGTATGCCCGCTCGGCTTCTTCGGCCAGCCACTTACCATCGGTGGTGGCGCCAGCTCCATCGCCGGCGCCACGCCTATCGCGGCCAGCACATCGAACAATGGCTTCAGCAGCGCCGGTTCCTCTGGATCGTCTTCTGGCTCGGGTTTTGGATCGTCTTCTGGCTCGAGCTTTGGATCGTCTTCAGGCTCAGGCTTTGGCTCGTCTTCCGCTGCCACGGGTTCCGGGAGCACGTCGGGCAGCGCTGGCGCGACCGCAGCCACGACCTGCGCCGTGGCAGGCGGTATTTACGCCATGGGGTCGGGCGACGCTTCAAACGGTACCGGTGGCACCAGCGGTAGCACGGCATCCGGTGCTGGTTCCGGGCTGGGCGGCAGCCCGGGCATGACTGGATCGAGCAGTTCAGGCCTGGGCAGCGGCAGTGGTTCGGGCTTTGGTGGCAACGGCAGTGGCAATTCGGGCTTTGGTGGCAGCAGCAGCAGTTCAGGCTTCAGCGGCAGCAGCAGTGGTTCAGGCACCAGCACGGGCGGCTCAGGACTGACTGGCCTCAGCAATAGCGGCGGCACCAGCGCAGCGACGGGCATGAGCTTCAACGCGAGTACGACGCTTGGTGCGGGCGCGCCGATCGTGGGCGTCACCCTGCCGACCGCCAAAGACTCGATGGTCGCCTACCGCCTGCAGAACCATTACAACAAGTGGGAGTTCGTCTACGACTACAACGCCGAACAAGCCATGGCGGCCGCGGGCGGCACAGGCGGCAACCTGAATGGTGGGAGCGCTACGGGCAACAATGGCGGGCCTGGGTCGACAAACACCCTCGGGGGCGGCAACGGCAACAGCACGTCTGGCAGTGGAACGGGAAGCAGCTCCGGCAGCAGTGTCTTCGGGTCCGGATCGGGCTTTGGCTCTGGCTCCAGCAGTTCGGGCTCCAGCAGTTCTGGCTCTGGAAGCGGTTCGGGCTCGGGCTCGGGATCGGTTTTTGGCGGCGGCTTTGGCTCTTCCGGTACAAACTCCGGATCCGGAAGCAGCAGCCCGTTTGGCGGTGGTTTCGGCTCGCCGAACTAAACTCATTCTCCAGGGCAGCTCTGCCCCCAACAGGAAAGGCCCGCTTTTCGGCGGGCCTTTCTACGAACTGTCCTGCGATGGAGCAGTAGCGCTTATACGCTGAACGACGAGCCGCAGCCGCAGGTGCTTTTCACTGCCGGATTCTCGAACTTAAAGCCGGCGGCTTCAAGGGTCTCGACGTAGTCCACAACGCAACCATTCAGATACATCATCGAGGTTGCGTCGACAAACACCTTGAGGTCTTCAAAGTGGAGGACCTTGTCCATCATGCCGGCCTGGTTCTCAAACGACATGGAGTATTGAAAGCCGGAGCAGCCGCCACCGACGACGCCGATCCGCAGACCTGCTGGAAGCGGGTCCTGGGTGGCCATGATCTCGCGTACCTTCACAGTCGCTGAAGGGGTAAGCGTCACTGCGTTGGGGGACTTGAATTCTGTCGAAACCGGTATCGTGGAACCTGCTGCCGGGGTTGTGGCTGTGGCCATCGTGATCTTCTCCTTGGAGCCTGCAGCGCGGTGCCGCGTCAGGTGCGACAGCTGGAAATCACTGTCCTGCTGTTGTGTAGTGTAGCGCATCGGTCGTGGCAGACCGGTTCTCTCCCGTGCCCTGCCTCGTATCGCATTACCAAGTAGATGACCATCAGCGGCAGATGGTCGCATAGACTTAAACCCGCCTCCAACCGCGTCGCG
>CAXTEW010000159.1:0-6850 GCA_964243175.1 uncultured Acidobacteriaceae bacterium | reverse complement strand
ATGGACTGCCCATGCAGCGCGTGGACGACTCCGCGCAGGTGCACATACTGGGTCCGTAGCGCATCGATTGAGCCGACTTCCTTCCGATCCTCTGCCATGCTGACCACGGTGAAGCGGCAGCTTGCATCCGGGCTGTCCGGGCTGCAGATATCCAGGTAGCGCGTGCCATCCCCGCTCTCGACTACGTCGTAAATGTGCGCGGTAAGGCAGATCTCCTGGCCTGCGTGGGTGTCGGCTTCGGCAGGGGTGTAGCAGGGTCGGCGTGCCGCCAGGCAGGCAGTCGCCACCAGAAGAGGGCCAAGAACAAAGACGAGCATGAGCCGTCGAGAAGCCATTGCAGTCCACCCGGGGAGGAGCTGGAAGTCATAGAATGCCCTTCAGCGTAGCCAATCCCCGAGGAAAGCAGTAGAGTACGTCGGTCACGGAGCCAGCGGGGCCTAGTGAACCTCGACAAGCTGGTCAGTCGGCTGCGCCTGCGCACCATAATGACTGCGCACGTACTCATCCAAAAGCTGCTGAAAGTCGGTCACGATGGTGTCGCCCTTGAGCGTGGTGACCAGCCGGCCGTCGACATACACGGGCGCTTTCGGCTCCTCGAAAGTACCGGGGAGCGAGATGCCGATGTTGGCGTGCTTCGACTCGCCAGGACCATTGACGATGCAGCCCATCACGGCGAGCTTCATCTCTTCAACGCCCGGATACTGCTCGCGCCATACCGGCATCGAGACGCGCAGGTAGTCCTGGATCTGCTCCGCGAGATGCTGGAAGTAGGTGCTGGTCGTGCGCCCGCACCCCGGGCACGCCGTAACCTGCGGGGTGAACGAGCGGATCGAGAGAGATTGCAGGATCTGCTGAGCAGTCAGCACTTCCTCGGTCCGGTCGCCATTCGGCTTCGGCGTCAGCGAGACCCGGATCGTGTCGCCAATACCAGCCAGCAGCAGCGGCGCCAGTCCCGCGGTCGATGCCACGATCCCCTTCATCCCCATGCCCGCCTCGGTGAGCCCCAGGTGCAGCGGATAATCGCAGCGCGCCGCCAGCATCGTGTACACGTCCAGAAGGTCCCGCACGCCTGAAACCTTGGCGCTGAGAATGATCTGGTCGTGACGCAGTCCATAGCGCTCGGCAGCTTCCGCCGAGGAGAGCGCGGAGACCAGCATGGCTTCCATCATCACGTCCCGGGCCGCCAGTGGCTCCGCGCGACGGGAGTTCTCATCCATCATCGTCGTCAGCAGCGCCTGGTCAAGCGAACCCCAGTTCACGCCGATCCGGACAGGCTTCTGGTTCTCAAGCGCACACTCGATCATGGTGCGGAAGTTGTCGTCGTTCTTGCGGCCAATCGATACGTTGCCGGGATTGATACGGTACTTGGCAAGAGCCCGGGCGCACGCCGGAAAACGCCGCAGCAGCTGGTGGCCGTTGTAGTGGAAGTCACCGACAATGGGAATCTCCAGGCCTATTCTGGCCAGGCCCTCAACGATATACGGTACCGCCCGCGCTGCTTCCTCGTTGTTGACAGTTACGCGAACCAGCTCGGACCCGGCAGCGGCCAGCGCGGCAATCTGCGTGATGCTCCCAGCAATATCTGCTGTGTCCGTATTGGTCATGGACTGCACAACGACGGGCGCGTCGGAGCCGACACGAACCGTACCAACCATCGCTGTGACTGTCTTTCTACGCTGGATCTCGGGCATAGAGCCTAGTTTACAGGAGCCCGTGCGGGCTGATCCGCCCGCTTCGGCAAAAGGATGACTGGCGGCGACCTACTGCTCCGGGCTCGGAGCCTTGCCGTTCTTGCCCGCCTCGTCCTTGTGCGCGACGAAGTAGGCTTCCTCGTCAGCAAGCACCTTCTGTGCCTGGCTGCTGGTTGAATCCGCCGCGTTCAGCGCTGTCTCCCGGGCAAAATCATAGGTGTGATCCGCGACCGGCCCTCTGAGGATCGCTGCCCACTTGCTGCTGCTCTCGACCACCAGCCGCAGGGCTTTGCGGATGTCCGCATGGTCTCCATCGTAGGTCTCAATATTTTCAGAGAGCTCGTCTGTTAGGCGGGTGAACTCCTCAAAGCGCGCCCGAATTTCCGACGGACGGTCATTCTCAGTGCTGTTGGGAGTCATCTCCTTGATCGCCGACACTCGTTCGTTCACAAACTTCAGGTAAAGCTTTAACCTGTCGACGGGCCGGTCACCCAGTTCCCGCACCTGGTCCGCCTGTGCGCCCGAAAGCGGGTCGTGCGCTTTCTGCGCCGGGCAAAAGCTTGCGGCAAACAGGCAGGCACAGCATGCAGCCGCGACCACGACACTGCGCGTCCCTGCTGTCATCTGCGCCTCCCTGGTGCGTTCACACCGCTGCGCTCTTGCGGCCCTTTGCCAGTCGTGACGCACACTCTTCGACAGAGTGAAGAACCGACGGCCGACTTGCGATTCGCGCGCGCTTCACTAACGAAACCGGGCCAGCACCGAACTACAGCGTGGCCGCCCGGCTCAGGTCCACTGCCACGCGGCATCCATTCGCGCTGCTTTCCCGGGCAAGTTCGATGATGCGGGCGACTGACCAGGCAACGTCGACACCTACCGTCACGGGCGCCGTGCCGAGGATTGCGTTCCGCACATCCTGGTAGTACTGACGATAGTCGCCCGGGAGTGTGGGAACGGTCTCGGCCTGGGCACCGGGCGCGGTGAAGACGCCCCAGGACTTGGGCGACTCGCTTCCGAAGCCTTCGTCCGCATAGTGGCCACCGGCCTTGAGCGCGGCTTCCTGCGGGTCGAGCCCCCACTTCTCATAACTGCCCTTGATCCCGTGCAGGGTGAAGCGTGCACCAGGGCTGGAGGCGACCATCGTCGACCGCAGCCAGACCCGCAGCTGTCGCTGTGCGACGACGGGGGACTGCTCATAGGTCAGTTGAATGTCGAAGGTGTCATCCACATCAGCGTTGGGCCGCACGGTCCGGACATCGGCCCAGAGTGTTGTCGGCGCGCCAAACAGGGCGAGAGCCTGGTCGATCAGGTGAGGACCCAAGTCGAACAGGATTCCTCCACCGGCAGCCTCTGTTTCCCTCCAGGCGCCCGGCTTCGGTTCCAGCCGGTAGCGGTCATAGTGTGACTCAAACAGGAGCGGATCGCCGACACGCCCACTGGCAAGAACGCTGCGCAGGGTCTGGAAATCGCCATCCCAGCGACGATTGTGGTAGGCGGAAAGGATGAGATGCTTCTCGCGTGCAAGCCTGGCGAGGGCTACAGCCTCTTCGCTGCGCAGGGTTAGCGGTTTATCGACCACCACGTGGCGGCCTGCGACGAGGCACTGCTCGGTGAGCCGGCAGTGCACGTCATTCGGCGTAGCGACGACACACAGCTGGATCGAAGGATCGGCCAGCATCTCTTCTACAGAAGAGACAACACGCGCACCCGGATACTTCGCCGCCGCGGAACGGCCCGAACGCTCTACGATGCACGCCACTTCCAGGCCGGGAGTCTCGTCAATCACTGCCGCGTGGAAAATCTGTCCTGCCAGGCCAAAGCCAACGACCCCTGCTCGAATGACATCGCTCATACCACTATTCTCACATTTCACGGGCTGTGTTCAGAGAGTCAATTCGGCTGCGCGAAAAAGAAAAAGCGACCCGCTCGGGGCCGCTTCTTCGTTCAGGGTCCGACTTACTGTACGTCTCCTGCCTCAAGGTGCGACTCGAGGAAGTACAGCTGCTCTTCTGCCTCGACGACTAGCTGCTTGAAGAAGTCGGAGGTTGGCTCGTCGCCGATCTCATCGATCTTATCGGAGGCCTCGCGGAGCGCCTGGCAGTAGCAGCCCAGTGCATTCGCCAGGGCGTTCACGTGATCCATGCCATTGGTGAGGTTGACGTCATACTCGGGAATCTGCGAACCGCTGGCCGACTGCCGGACGGTACCGTTGGCTACTCCGCCCAGCTGCGTCATACGTTCCGCAATCTGGTCGATCTGGGGGAAGATTGTCTCCGCCACGCTGTCAAACACCAGGTGAAGCTGGTAGAAGTTGAAGCCCTTCACGTTCCAGTGCGCGAACTTGGCCTGCGAATACATGTCAAGCGCTTCGGCCAGCCGCTCCTGCATCACTTCGACCGTCTTCTGCTTCTGCTCGTCCGAGAGCGCGACGCGGTTGTGGTACATCTTGCTGTTGACCTGGGTCGCCGGCCCTGGAGCCCCGGCATTCGCGCGGACCTTCTTTGAAGGCATTTCCTTAACACCTGTCTGAGCCATAATCTCCTCTGCTTTCCACTGCTGACGTCCAAAGCACCGCTAGAACTCCGCCGACCGATGGCCTGCATCGATCACGCTCTGCTTGCGCTCTACTGCGACTGTAGTGTGATGCGCTTCCCGCGGTACAGGCAGCCGGCGCGCAGGTTCGCGACACATTCTGGCGGACTTCACCACAAGAAGGCCGGGGGGCGGAGCGAGTGCTAGGCCCGGCGCCTGGTCGGACGGATGGGGCCGGCTCCCGTAAGCCGCGGTGGCCTGTAGCTCAGCGTGGCGTGCTGCGGGCTGGGGAACTTCACCTTGGACGCGCGTCCTGCGGTGCGCATGCGCCGATCCGCTTCGTCCCACGGGGGAACGCCCTCTTCCGACTGCGTCCAGTGCACCACCGAGGCTTCGTCACACCAGTCGAGCAGGTGCGGCATGGCAGAGCGGTGCGAGCCCGTGATCATGTACTGTCGCATGCTTTGCTCACTGTCCCAGGTGGTCAGTGTCCAGAAGGTCCACTGCCGATCAGGCAGCAGCGAGCCGCTCTGGAAACCGGGTGCCTCCCTGACCTGGCGAAGCGAGCGCAGGGTATGCACGGCGAACCGGGGCAGGAAGCGAAGCGCCCGTATGCGAAGGCGGGTGACGCTGACAAACGGCATAAATCATTTATAGAGCAAGGCCTCGCGAATGTGGAGCCAGGATCCGCGTGGCCGGGATGAGGCAGAGCACATGCCCAGCGGCACCTCCATCGCCTGGTATTGGCGGGGCGCAGTACAATCGCGGCATGACATCGTACCCATCGCCACACGGGCGTGCCGCCGTGACCATGCTCCGGCGTGGCGCCCTCATCTTTGCCGCAGCGATCCTGCTGGCCGCCAGTGTCCGTGCTGCCGGGGCGCAGGATCAGCGCGGCCGCAAGTACAAGGATCCACCACCGGTCGCGCATATCGACATCACCGTATTGCGGGCGTCCAACGGAAAACCGGTCGAGAATGCCGCGGTCATCTTCCATACCTTTCACCAGGGCAAGGACCAGGGCAACATGGAGCTGAAGACCAACGAACTGGGCAAGGCCGTGCTGGATGTTATCCCGATCGGGGATGAGGTACAGGTCCAGGTGTTCAAGTCGGGATTCCAGACCTACGGGGAAACCTTCACCAATGACCAGCCGAGTCGCCTTCTCGAGATCAAGGTGAAACCGCCATCCGGACAGTACTCGATCTACCAGGGGCGGCAGCTCGATGAGAACTCTCAGCAGTCCGTCACGCCGCAGCCGACCCAGGGTACAGCCAAGTCGCCCTCCAAGCCGAACCAGTAGTCGACTGGAAGACGCCCGGATCCCTGCGTAGGGAGGCAGCAACGGCTGTCATAGAGGCTCGTCGAGTCAGCAATCCGAGACTATTGGCTTACTCTGTCCCGGCCGCTGCGACCGCTGTAATCTGCACCCGATCCTCGCAAACGATTAGGCTGCGCGAAAGCATGATGATCTCCCGGCTGCCAGGTGCCGAAACAGCGATCCTGCTTGCCTGCAGACAGTTGGGTCCACTGGTCCAGCCAAGCTCAAACGCTGCCTCGCCCTGAGGAGAAAGCAGAACGAGCGGGGACACGGTGCCGGAGCTTTCCCCTCGGCCGCCGCTTTCCCCCGGGCGCGCCGCAGCTGGGACGAGCGGCGATGCGAGCGAGGCAGCAAGACGGTGGTCTGACACCTTGTCGACGCGGACCGATGCCAGCACACTGCCATCGCTGCCCACCAGCGAGATGGCAGGGAAGCCACCGATCCGGCAAGCCTCCCCGGTGTTCGCCAGGGTGAGCCGGAGCGCATGGTGCGCCCCGCTCACCTCCGCACGCGACTCGTACAGGTTCAACTGCCGTGGATCGCAGTCGGGAACGCCGTCAACATCGAGCAGAGGTGCCCGGGCTGTGAGGTGCGGCGCCGCATCACGGAGGGCAAAGGGCGAGTTTGGGTCGGCCACGTTGTGGGCGACGCGCATGCTCGCTCTGTCGCCAGCGAAGCCGGGGGCCATAGCAGCACTGCCACTCCGTGCATGCACCTGGCTACAGCCGCAAAGCACCGCGGACAACAAAACGAGAGCGGACGACACACCACTTGTCGCGATCCTGTTCTGTGTCATGCGGTTGCCTTCCAGCCGGCCGTACTCCTGTAGCTGTAGCTATATCTGTTGGCTAACTTAGTTAGGGCAGTATCTGGAGTGATGCCGGCAGCCTGGAAAAAGATGTACGCGCGACGCTGCCTACCCCGGCATTCGTGTACAGTGCGCGCATCAGGCGCGTCAGGCGACCGTGTGCCTGTACTATGCGAGGATGTCTGGTTCCCCGATCGACCCTTCTCAGTGGAAGCCTCTTGCCGGTCGACACGCACTGGTAACCGGTGCGGCCAGGCGCATCGGGCAGGGGATTGCCTTGACGCTGGCCCATGCCGGCGCCGACGTCACCCTCACCTACAACCAGTCAGAAGCCGACGCGCAGACCACCGTCCTCCGCCTGCGCGAAGCCGGGGTGCGGGCCCAGGCGGTGGCCTGCGATCTCCACGATCCAGCCGCGATCCGTACGGCGGTCCGGCAGGCAGCACAGTCGATCGACGCCGCGGAGGGTTCGGCCGAAGAGTCACCATTGCTGAAGGC
>CAXTEW010000158.1:0-6854 GCA_964243175.1 uncultured Acidobacteriaceae bacterium | reverse complement strand
ATAGTTGTCTGTGTACTCATGCTGCGTCGCCTCTCTTACTCAAATGCCAGCATTGCCAATGCCTCGGCAACCTGGTCGATAGGCAGCCTGCCGGCTTTGCCGCTCCACTCAAACTCTGCATCGAGATGAAGCCGGAAGGCGCCTTCATCCAGCAGGCTCGCCTCTGAAGCTACATCAAAGACGCCTGCTGCCTTGTGTGGCACTGCAGCCTCTCGGCCGGCGGCGGTGCCGTAGACAGCCCAGTAACCCTCGCCACTCGCCGGCTGCAGCTCCAGCTTGATCGTTCGGTGCGCGCCAATGATCTGGAGGCGACCAGGCTCGGGCTCAAGGAGCAAGGCCTGCGGGATCTCTGAGCCGATCGAAGCCGCCGCCAGGTAGGCGCGCAGCAGCGACTGGAAGGAGGTCCATAGCTCCTCGCGCACGATCCGGTCTGTGGCGTTAGCGATCAATCTCACCCAGCACGATATCGATCGACCCGATCACCGCGACCACATCGGCTAGCAGCCGGCCGCGACACATGGTGTCGAGAGCCTGCAGGGTCGCGAACGATGGATTGCGCATGTGCACCCGGTAAGGCTTGGCCGTTCCATCCGAGACCACGTAGTAGCCCATCTCGCCGCGAGGCGACTCAATGGCCTGGTAAACCTCGCCCGCCGGAACAGGGAAGCCTTCGGTCACGATCTTGAAGTGGTAGATGAGCGACTCCATCTCGGTCTTCATCTTCTCGCGATCCGGGAGCACGATCTTCGGCGCATCCGCTGTGACTGCGCCCTCCGGGATCCCGTCCAGCGCCTGCTGGATGATCTTGACCGACTCGCGCATTTCTTCAAGACGGATGACGTAGCGCGCCCATACATCGCAGCCGGTGCTGATCGGGACCTTGAAGTCAAACTTCTCGTAACTCGTGTAGGGCATGTCCCGGCGCAGATCCCAGTCCACACCGGAAGCGCGGAGCGGGGGACCAGTGACGCCAAACGCGATCGCATCTTCCGCACTGAGATGACCAACGCCCTTCAGGCGGTCGACCCAGATCGGGTTGCCAGTCAGCAGGTTCTGATACTCGTCGATTTTGGACGGCATGCGCTTGATGAGCTTCTGCACCATGGCGAAGAAATCAAGCGGCGGCTCAAGCGAGACCCCACCCACGCGGAAGTAGGACGTCATCATGCGCTGCCCGGCGACATGCTCAAAAAGCCGCAGGATATCTTCCCGTTCGCGAAAGGTATAAAGGAAGACCGTCAACGCGCCGATATCCATGGCATGCGTGCCCAGCCAGACCAGGTGCGAGTTCAACCGGGTCAGCTCGTTCAGCATGACTCGCAGCCACTGGGCCCTGGGGGGAATTTCAAGCTGCAGCAGCTTTTCCACGGCCAGACAGTAGCAGAGATTGTTGCTCATGGGAGACAGGTAGTCGATGCGGTCAGTGAGCGGGACCACCTGCTGGTAAAACTTCGCTTCGCACGTCTTCTCAATACCTGTATGCAGGTAGCCGATATCCGGCACGACGCGAAGAACCGTTTCGCCGTCGATCTCGACGACCAGGCGCAACACTCCGTGGGTCGAGGGGTGCTGCGGACCCATATTCAGGATCATCGTCCTGTCTTTGGTTGGGTCCTCGGGACGCGGCGCAATCAGCGACGATGTTTCTGTGAACTGGCTCACTAGCGGTATCCCTCCACGGGAAAGTCCTTGCGCAGCGGGTGCCCTTCAAAATCGTCCGGCATCATGATGCGGCGAAGGTTCGGGTGGCCATGAAAACGGATCCCGAACAGGTCGAAGACTTCACGCTCGTAGAAGTCTGCCGAGCGCCAGACGGGTGTAATGGAGTCAGCGCCACCGATGACCGAATCCACAAAGATGCGCAGGCGCAGCCTCTGCTTGAGCGTGTAGGAAACGATGTGGTAGGTGACCTGAAAGCGCGGCTCCGCTGGAAGCCAGTCGACAGCGGTCACGTCTTCGAGGAAGTTATAACCGGCTGACTGGGCGAGCCGGGCTGCCTCGCGAATGTTCTCAGGCGCCACGGTAAGTGTCAGCTCATCGCGATCAAACTTCGCGTCGCTGATCACGCTTCCAAGCGCGCTGACCGCCGGATTGCTGGCCATCTGGGCCAGGACCTGGTCCTTGTCGAGAAGAGTTGCAGCCATAGTTACAAATCCGCCTTGTCCGAGGACCAGTCAAGAATCCCCTTCTTCCATATGTAGAAGAAGCCGACCATGACGAAGCCGAGATAGACCAGGATCTCCCAGAAGCCGAAGAGCCGTGAGCCGGTAATCGCGGGGAGCTGTCGGTAGACCACAGCCCAGGGCAGCATGAACACTGCTTCCACGTCGAAGAGAATGAAGAGCATCGCGACCATGTAAAAGCGGACCGAGAAGCGGCCGCGGGCGTCACCCTCCGCGGGGATACCACATTCGTAAGCAGCCAGCTTCGCCTTGCTGGCCCGGTGCTTGCCAATCAGCCAGGAACCGGATGCCATGGAGCAGCCCATGCCGACCGCGATGATGATCTGAATGAGCAGCGGAAGGTAGTTCCAGAAGTAGTGCGGAGCGGAAGACACGGCATACACCTTCTTATAGGGTCTGCTCTCAATCTAGAAGGGTGCTCCCGGTGCGTCAAGGAACGACCGGGGAACGGTTTCGCCAGGATGAAGGAGCGGCGCCTCCCGTGACTCGGCGAAAAACAAACAGGAGGCGCAGGTACCGATACGGGAAGAAAGCCGGGTGCTGTCCCAGAAAGGAGCGGGATGTCGATTGTGTGCTGAGGAGGCTGCAGGAAGCAAGGGTGGGGTCGATAGAGTCAGTGTCGAGAGGAAGCACACCTCATGAAACCTGCCCAGTTGCAACAATCTCAGCCGGATGCGACGCGGAAGCTTCCGCCCATCTTTCCGATCGTGCTGCCTGCCGAGTACCGGAATCATGCCACGCGTCACAGCCAGCTTGATCTGCTTCTCGAGTCCGATGTGACACCGTTCGAGGCGATGGCTGAGGAAATGGTCCTGGAGCCGGGCTCCGCGGCCCCGGGAATCTTCTACGGTCTTCGAGCGGCGCTGCTGCTAAACACGGCAGTCGGCCTCGCAGGGCTCCTTGCCTATGAAGTTTGGGCGATGGTCAAACCGTGATGCGATGGAGGCGACGCGCGGCCGTATCGACGAGAGCGGGGCGCCTCGCAAGGGGGGCCGGTACATGTCGGTGGACCAGCGGCTCGCGCAGGGTGCCCCTGCTAGGGAGATCGCTTCCCACCTCCGGGTTTGCTCCTGGTAACCGACTCCGCCAGGGCGCGGATACTCGCCGCGCAGGTCTTCATGGAGAAACGCTTTTCAAAAGACGCGGTGGTTCGAGCCACCATCGCCTGGCGCTCGCCCGGACCAAGGGCCAGCCAGCGTTCTAGCAGTCGCAGTGTACCTGCTTCGGTGTCGTCCTCTACAAAGCCGGTCTGGTCTTCGGTGACATAGTTCCAGATGTTTATCTTGTTCGAGATCAGCACGGGCAGCCCGCAGGCGATAGCCTCCGCAATGGCGATGCCGAAGTTCTCCTGGTGCGAGGGCAGGATGAAGGCCTCAGCAGCATAGAAAGCGCCCCATTTAGCATCGTCCTCGAGCATGCCCGGCCAGTGAACGCGGCTGCTGCATCCCTGTTCCCATGCGATTGCCTCCAGCGCCGGGCGCAGACCGTCGCGGTCGGGGCCTGCCAGCACCAGGTCAAGGTCCGGGTAGTGTGCCGCGATCTGGCAAAATGCTCGCAAAAGGAGGTCACACCCTTTCTTCTCGTGGATCCTGCTGAGAAACAGCAGGAAGCGGCGTTGCTTCAACGCAGGAAAGAGCTGGAAGAAAGCGGCGCGTTGCACGGCCACACTGCCAGCGGGTCTGCTCGTGCCCAGGGGGATCACGACACTGCGCCACCTGTGGGGGGAGAAGCTTTCGGGCGCCAGCTTCTGCTCTGTTTCTGTCGTGAAGATCACGCTGTCGGCATCGCGAAGAACCCTGTATTGCGACAACCACCAGAAGAGCTGCTTCTTGACATGCTTGAGCGGGTACCGGCGGCGGAACCAGGGGTCGAGCATGCCGTGAGGGAAAACAAGATACGGCGTGTTAGAGGCGAGAGCCCGCGCCCGTACCGCGATTCCAAGATAGAACCAGAGGCCGTCGACCAGCACGGCGTCGTAGCGGGTGATGTTGTAGCGCAGCCAGGAGGAGGCTTTCCGGCTGTACCCAAAGGAAGAAGACACCGGTCCAAGCGCGTGCACGCGGAAAGGGTAGCGGCCAAGATAAGGCGCGTCCGGTGCATCGAGCGAGAGAACTTCTACTTCCACGCCTACCTCGCGGTAGCCCTGCGCCAGTTGCAACAGGTTCTCCTGCGGCCCGCCGCTCGAAGGCGCGAGATCATGTATGACATGAAGCAGACGTAGAGACTTCTCGTGCACGCTAGACCTTTGATGTGGATCCATGCTGCTGGCCAGCATGGCTTCTTCAGAATACTCAGCAAACCGAAGCTTTGTTCGCGTGATGGATCGCACCGGCCTGCTTGCCGCTGACTAAAGGGGTAGTATTCCACAGCCAGGGAAGAGACAGGGTACCGGCAGCGAGAGCGGCGCCTGGCTATCGGCGGCCGAAGATCAATGCCCGGGTATGGGACGCGATCATCAGGTCTTCTTCCGCGGAGACGACCTGGACCGGCACGTTGCTGGCAGGCGCCTGGATCGAGGGATCGTGCCGGTCGTTGGCTGCCCCGTCCATCCGGATGCCGAAGGGCGCAAGTCGGGCTAGGACAGCGGCGCGCAGCAGGCTGCTGTGCTCCCCGATGCCGCCGGTAAATACCAGCAGGTCCAGCCCTGCAAGCGAAACCGTCAGCGCGGCAACGGCCTTGGCTATCGAGGTAGCGAAAAGATCAAAGGCCAGCCTGGCACGTGCTCTTTCCTGCGTGCTTCTTGACTCGTCGCGCATGGCTTTCTCTAGTTGCTGCATGTCGCCGCTCCCCTGTGCGACCGCCGCCAGGCCCGCTTTGTGATTGACCAGCGCTTCGAGTCCATCCACAGAAAGCCGCCCCTTCCGAGCCATGAAGAACAAGGCACCCGGATCCATGTCACCAGTCCTGGTAGCCATCGGTATGCCGCCGGCAGGGGTGAGGCCCATCGTGGTGTCAATGGATTGCTCGCGAAGAACGGCGCACAAGCTAGAGCCACTGCCAAGATGCGCCATAACGATCCGGTCCGGCAGACGCTCCGTTCCCACACGGAGCTGCGCTACCAACGACTCATAGGACAGCCCGTGGAAGCCGTACCGCTCGACGCCGGCTGCGGCGAACTCTTCAGGGACGGGCAGAGTCTTGGCCACCGGAGGCATGGTCCGGTGAAAAGCCGTATCGAAGCAGGCAACCTGGGGCAGGTCGGGGAACAACTTGCCCACCTGCTCGATGAGCTTGAGGGACCCGGGCAGGTGAAGAGGCGCAAAGTGGACCGAGTCCCGGAGAATCTCAAGGACGCCGGCGGTGATCTGGACATGGCTCCGTAGTCGCGGTCCGCCGTGGACAATGCGGTGGCCGATCGCCACGGGGGATGATCCCCCGGCGTGCTGCCGCAGTACGTCCGCTATGGCGGTCAGCGCTTCCCCCTGTGACTCGAGGGGGTGATCAGCCGTGGCGAGCTCCTGGCCAGAGTCATCGTGGATGCGGAGTCTTCCGCCACCCTGACCGATGCCGGTTGCCTCGGCGGTCAGCATGGGGCGCTCCGCCGCGAAATTGGCCGCCCTATCCTCAACAAAAAGACCCGCCTTCAGCGAAGAGGAGCCCGAGTTCAGGACCAGGATGGCGCGGTCTTGCGCATCGCTATTGGCCTGCGGAGCCGACACATTGCTCATCGATTGTCCCCGCCAGTGTCAGCCCGCTGCTGGCCGCCCTGCTTGCTGCCGGCCCATTTCCAGTCGCGCACCTCAGGTAGATCTTCGCCGTGTTCCGAGACATACAGTTTGTGTTCCTGCTTCTTCTCGGAGTGGATCTGCTCTGCTTCCGCCCGATGAGCCGCCAGCAGGGGCGTCTTCTGCACGACATCGAGCACCAGGGTGAAGCGGTCAATGTGGTTCAGGACGCACATGTCGAAGGGGGTGGTGGTGGTCCCTTCCTCGCGAAAGCCATGCACGTGGAAGTTCCGCTCGTTGGCGCGGCCGTTCACCAGCGAATGGATCAGCGTCGGGTAGCCGTGATAGTTGAAGATGACTGGCTTGTCCCTGGTAAACAGGCGATCGAAGTCCTCGTCGGCGATGCCGTGCGGGTGCTCACTCGGATGCTGCAGGGTAAACAGGTCGACCACATTGACCACGCGCACGCGCAGGGCGGGGAAGCGCTCCCGCAGGATCGACACGGCGGCGAGGGTCTCGAGCGTAGGCACATCGCCTGCGCAAGCCATGACTACGTCGCAGTCTTCCGCCGGCAGGTCAGCGCCGTCCGGCCCTACACCGGATGTGCCACCACTGCCATCGCTGCTGGCCCAGGCCCACACACCCAGGCCCGCTGTGCAGTGTCGCACCGCGTCTGCCATGTTGAGCCAGACAGGCGCGGGCTGCTTCCCGGCGATGATGAGGTTGACGTAGTTGCGGCTGCGCAGGCAGTGGTTGGCGACCGAGAGCAGGCAGTTGGCGTCGGGCGCCAGGTAGATCCGGACGATCTCGGCCTTCTTGTTGGCCACGTGGTCGATGAAGCCCGGGTCCTGGTGCGAGAAGCCGTTATGGTCCTGGCGCCAGACGTGCGAGGACAGGAGGTAATTCAGCGAGGCGATCGGCTTGCGCCACGCCAGGTCCCGCGAAACCTTGAGCCACTTCGCATGCTGGTTGAACATGGAATCGATGATGTGGATGAAGGCCTCGT
>CAXTEW010000157.1:0-6856 GCA_964243175.1 uncultured Acidobacteriaceae bacterium | reverse complement strand
TCTTGCGATCTCTTGGCGCCTCTCAGGGCTGAGGACGGCAGCTCTACGGTCTCCCCGAACGGCGTTTGGACTTCTCGGCGGCACTGGTGACTTCTTTTCACCCGTAGCCTGATCCACTATCGACTTCGCCAGCGTGTTTATGTCCATAGCACAATCATGGGCTGCTCGGTTCGCTGTTGCAAGCCCCTGTGGATTCAAACTGGCCCACTACCGGAATCCCGCTGTGAGGAGGTCAGTGTAGCGCCCCGCGATATACTGAGGCGTTTATGGCAGCTGTTTACGCAATCATTCCCGCGGCCGGACTCGGTACGCGCATGCAGACCACGGCGGGCAGCGCGCCCAAGCAATTTCTGCTTCTCGACGGAAAACCCATTCTTGTTCACACCCTGGCGGCGCTCGGCAGGGTTGCGGAGATCGCCGGGATCTGGATCGCTGTCCGGGCCGGCGAACAGCAGAGGCTCGAGCGCCTGCTGGCTGACTACACCGAGGACCTGCCTACCGGGCTGCCGATCCACATCGTCGAAGGCGGCGACACCCGGCAGCAGAGCGTGGCGCGGGCGCTGCGCTTCATTCTGTGCGACGACAACGACATCATCCTGGTGCACGACGCGGTGCGTCCCCTGGTCGAACCCTCTGCCATCGAGCGTGCTGTCGCCGCGATGCATGAGCATGGTGCAGCCATCCTGGCGCTGCCGGCCACGGACACCATCAAGCAGGTGGAGCGCACCGCTCACGCGGCGCTGATTACCGCAACCATTCCGCGCGAGAACATTGTGCAGGCCCAGACGCCGCAGGGTGCCCGGGCGGGGCTGTTTCGCCGCGCCGTCGCGGAAGCCCAGGCAGACGAATTCAGCGGCACCGATGAGGCGAGCCTGCTTGAACGTGCCGGCATCACCGTGGCCGTGGTTGCCGGATCGGTGTCCAACCTGAAGATCACCCAGGCAGCCGACCTGCCGCTTGCCGAGTGGTACCTGGCACAGCGTCCGAAGGCTTAGCATCGAAACCAGTTGCAGGCGCTGGACCCGACGGGTTCCCGAGTCACCGGGCTTCGGCCCACCAGAAGGAGATCGACACGATGAGCATGCGCATTGGACATGGCTTTGACTCGCACGCTTTCAAGCCCGGCGTACCGCTGCGCATAGGAGGCCTGGCGATTGAGCATCCCGAGGGACTTGCCGGCCACTCGGATGGAGACGTTCTCCTGCATGCCTTGACCGATGCCCTGCTGGGCGCGGTCGCTGCCGGCGATATTGGCACCTTCTTCCCTCCAAGCGACGCCCGCTGGAAGGACGCGGAGTCGTCCATCTTCCTGAACCTGGCACTGGAGGAGATACAGCACGCCGGCTATCGCATCATGAACGTCGACGCCACGCTGGTGCTGGCCGCGCCCAAGATCTCGCCCATCGCTGGCGAGATGCGCGAACGCCTCGCCATCCTGCTCGATGTGCTGCCGAATGTCGTAAGCATCAAGGCCAAAACGCCCGAGGGCCTGGGGCAGGATCACGTGGCGCAGGCCCACGCGGTGGTGCTGCTGGAGCGGGTCGAGGACCCGTCGGAGCTGAAGACGATGAGCGAGATGGCCGAGTCGCAGCGGCAGTTGGAGGACGTGGTGCGCGACCTGGTGAGTGAGGTGCATCGGACAGAGCAGACGCGGCGGACCGTGGTGCCGGTATTCGATACCGAGGACATCACGTAAGCTTGGTTCGCCGCTATCTGCGATGCCGCGTCCTGTACTGAACCGGAGGTCGATTGCCGCGCTGCTCTGCGCGGACCGGGTTGACGCTGCGGCAAGCAGGCCTGTAAAGGCGCAACATCTTCCCCAACAAGACGCCAGCGCTCAACGTTAGTGAGTGAGAGCCAACCTTCGTTCAGGAACAGTAGTCGTGCGCAAATTAGCCGCTGTCGTGTTCCTATCGTTTCTCTGTGCGCCCCGCTTTGCCGCCGCGCAAACGTCGCCTACAGTCCAGCTCGTCACGGATGTGACCGAGGTAGAACAGGCGCTGCAGATCCTCGACAAAGAAGCAGCGCATCAAGCGGTCACCCAGCAGGACTGGCAGAGGCTCTTCGCAACCGCTCCTTACCAATTATTAAAGGAGCGCGAGGCGGCAGTGGGGCGGCCGTATACGGACGACATGTTTGAGCACTTTCTCCTCCAGCCAGAAACCGTGGCGAAACGAGAGGAATGGCATGACACGCTCTCTATCCTGAAGAAGGCGGACATGCCTGCAGTGGGAACCAAGGTACTGTCGTGGCTGCCCGCGGGCGCAGCCATCCGGGCCCGTGTCTTTCCTGAGATCAAGCCCATGACCAACAGCTTTGTCTGGGCGAAGCACGGGGAAAGCCCGGCGATCTTTCTCTATCTTGAAAAGCAATCGAAGGACCAGTTTGAGAACACTGTTGCACACGAATGCCACCACATTGGCCTGGCCAGTCTGGGAAAACAGCAGGAGGCGATCGAGGCTGGACTGCCCCCGAATGTGAAGAGATGTCTGGAGTGGCTTGGCGCTTTCGGCGAAGGTGAAGCGATGCTCGCCGCTGCAGGGTCGGCAGATCGCCATCCACACTGGGAAGACGATGGGCTGGCGCGGGCTCGCTGGGACGGCGACATGTTGCACTTCAACACAGACCTTCAGGCAGTCCAGCAACTCCTGATGGATATCCTGAACGAACAGCTGACCTCCGACGCCGAAATCCAGAAGAGGGCAGCCCCGTTCTGGGGAGATGTTCAGGGTGCCTGGTACACGGTCGGCTACGAGATGGCAGCCCTGGTTGAAAAGCAATATGGACGGTCGGCGTTCGATGAATGCCTTCTCGATCCCCGAAAGCTGCTCGTCATGTACAACCAGATCGCCGAGCAGGCAAATGCCAGGGGTGCGACGATGGCGACCTGGTCGCCACAACTCATCGCAAGGTTAAACGTGCGACAGTAATCTTCGGGCGAGCCTCCGCACCCAGATGCACAATGACATCGATCCTATGACCGTGACCGGGTTGATCGGAGACCAGGACAGCGCATACGCGGCTGGTAGACAAAGGCGACTCGCCACTCACCATGATGCTTGCTCCGGGCAGGCCGTGCGCGTGGAGGAGGAGGCCGGGTGTTGAGAAAAGGACAGAGCGGGACACGGTGACCGCGATACACTCGCGCCATGCTCCCCCGCACGTTTGTTGCCATCGCTGCCCTGCTGCTCCCGCTCGCCCTCCACGCCCAGGAATCTCCAGAAGCCACGAAACAGGCCAGGTCCGAGTGGGCCACGCCCACCGAGGCGTCGGACTACAAAATCACGCCCGACTACGACGCCACCATGGCCTATCTGCGGCGGGTGGCCGCCGCGGCTCCCGGGCAGGTACGCATCGAGCCTTTCGGCAAGACAGGCGAAAACCGTGAGCTCGACCTGGTCATCGTGTCGCGCGACGGCGTCTTTGACCCGGCGGCGCTGCATGCCGCCAAGCGACCCATCGTGCTCGTGCAGAACTCGATCCACGCCGGCGAAATGGATGGCAAGGATGCCTCCATGGCGTTGCTGCGCGACATGGTCATCACGAAGTCGCAGGCGCGCCTGCTCGACCGGGCCGTGTTCGTCTTTATCCCGATCTACAACGCCGATGGTTTCGCCGACCTGTCGAAGTACAACCGCATCAACCAGAACGGGCCCGAGCTGATGGGCTGGCGCGGCAATGGCACCAACCTCAACCTGAACCGCGACTACATGAAGGCGCAAACGCCCGAGGCGCAGGCCTTCTGGGCGATGTTTGAGCATTGGCTGCCAGACTTCTTTGTCGATGACCACGTGACCGACGGCGCCGACTTCCGGTATGACGTCACGTTCACGATCGACCATGGGCCGGATGTCGATCCCGGGATCGCCGCCTACGTCAGTGGCACCGTGACGCCCCAGCTGGTAAGCGACGTGGACCGGGTCGCGGGCCATCTCGCCTCGCCGACATATATCGAGTTGGTCGATGGGAATGACCCGGCCAAAGGCCTGGGCTACTTCCCTGACCCGCCGCGCTACTCCTGCGGCTCGATGATCCTTGAGAATCGGCCGGGCATGCTGGTCGAAATGCACATGCTGAAGGACTACCGCACCCGCGTGACCGGCAATTACCTGGTGCTGCGGTCGCTGCTCGAAATTGTGAACCGCGACGCCGACAAACTGATCGCGTTGAACGCCGCCGCCGACGCTGCGGCGCAGCAACTGGGCCAGCCTGTGGCCGGCGGACAGCTGGGAACGTACCTGCCGCTCGCGCTTGCGTGGGACGGCAACACGACACCCTTTCGCTTCCACGGCTACGACTACACGCTGAGCCAGAGCCCGATCTCGGGGGGCGAAATGGTGACGTACTCGCACACGCCGCGCGATTATGACCTGGCCGCGCAGACGGGCGTCAAGTCGGCCGTATCGGTCATCCCGCCTGCCGCCTACATCATTCCCGCACAGTGGCGGAGCGTGATCGATGTGCTGGCGACCCACGGCGTCGCCATGCAGCACCTCTCGGCGGACTGGACGGGGAGTGTTGAGCGCTACCAGTGTAAGGGAATGCAGTGGCAGCAGCCTCCGTTCGAGGGCAAGCATCCGCTGTTTGCAGGCGAGGCTGCGCCGCCGCTTGCGGGCAAGTTCGGCACCTGCACGGCTGTCCAGGGAAACGTGACGTACCCGGCCGGGTCCGTCGTCGTGACGCTCGACCAGCGCCTCAGCAAGGTCGCCGTGCACTGGCTTGAACCGACCGGGCCTGACTCCGCGATGGCCTGGGGCTTCTTCGACGCGATCTTCGAGCAGAAAGAGTACGGCGAGCCCTACGTCATGGAGAAGGTGGCCAGGCAGATGCTCGCCAACGACCTGCTGCTCAAGGCAGAGTTCGAGTCCCGGCTGCAAAGCGATGCGAGGTTCGCCGGAAGCCCCGAAGCACGGCTCAAGTTCTTCTACGACCACTCGCCGTATTACGCGGCCAACCATGTCGGCGAGTACCCGGTGGGTCGGCTGCACAGCACGGCCGGGATGCCGATCGCGAAGTAGACTTTTCGCTTCTTGCCGGTACCGACCATGGGGAGGGTCACATCCTGTTCGCTGCAGGACCACGAGTACGCGCCACGAAGTGGCCCCAAGCCGGGCAGGCGGTCTTATATCCTGCCCAGGCTGCTAGCATTTAGCAGACCCCTATGACTGAAGCGCCACGCGTTCGTTTTGCCCCTTCGCCCACCGGCTACCTGCATGTCGGTGGTGCGCGCACTGCTCTCTTCAACTGGCTGTTTGCGCGTCACTTTGGTGGCACGCTGATCCTACGGATTGAGGACACAGACTTCGAGCGTTCCTCCGAAGCCATGGTCCAGGGCATTCTCGACGGCATACAGTGGCTGGGGATGGACTGGGATGAGGGTCCATTCTTTCAGTCGCAGCGCTTGCCGCTGTACCAGGCGATGGCGGCAAAATTGCTGGCTGCTGGCGCGGCATACCCCTGTTTCTGCACGAAGGAAGAGCTGGAAGCACGGCGCGCCGAGGCCACCGCCGCGGGACGGCCGCCGATGTACGATCGCCGCTGCCGGGTGCTCAGCCCTGAGACTGCGGCTGCGCGCCAGGCTGCTGGTGAGGCAGCGGCCATCCGTTTCGCTGTCCCCGATGTCGGCGCGACCAGCTTTGACGATGCCGTGTTTGGCACCGTCTCCTTCAACAACGCGGAGCTCGAAGACTTTGTCCTGCTCCGGTCGGACGCAATCCCGACCTACCACCTTAGCGTGGTGGCCGATGACATTGACATGCGGCTCACGCATATCATTCGCGGCGCCGACCACCTGTCGAATACGCCCAAGCAGGTGCTGCAGTACCGTGCGCTCGGAGCGACGCTGCCTGTTTTTGCGCATGTGCCGCTGATCCTTGGTCCGGACAAGACGCGGCTGTCGAAGCGCCACGGGGCGACCAGCGTGATCTCGTACAAGGAATTGGGGATTGTGCCGGAGGCGTTCCGGAACTTCCTGGCGCTGCTGGGCTGGACACCGGCGACCGCTGACGCGCAGGGTGCGAATGGCAAGACCCGCGAGCTTTTCCCTTCCGATGAATTGATCCGGCTGTTCACGCTGGAAGGCATTTCGAAGTCGAACTCGGTGTTCGACAATGACAAGCTGGCCTGGTTCAACACCGAGTACATCCGGGCGTACCCGCCGGAGCGGTTGCTGCCGCTGATCGAAGCGGAGTGGGCTGCGGCCCGGATCGCGCCTTCGCGCCCTGCGAACGAAGTGCTCGCGACTATCGCCCTGCTGCAGACCCGTGCGCGCTCGCTCAAGGATTTTGCCGGAGTGTTCCGCGCCTACTTCGTCGATGAGTTCGAGTTCGACACGGCAGCGGTGGCGAAGTTTCTGAAAGATCCCGCGACGGCTGCGCTGCTGGCCGAGCTGGGGGAGCGTCTTGCCGCGGATGCAGAGTTTTCCGAGGCGTCCGCCGAGGCGACGCTGCGCGCGTTTGCCGAAGAGCGCAGCGTCAAGGCCGGGGTCCTGATCAACGGCGCCCGCGTGGCGCTCACCGGCCAGGGCGTGGCGCCTAGCCTGTTCGCGGTGATGGCGGCGCTGGGGCGTGAGCGCACGGTCGAGCGCCTGCTCGCTGCGAGAGCTATCCCCGTCGCGGTGTGAACCACGCGGCTTTCGCGGCTTCCGCCGCCTCCGCTCGCAAGAGTACTCATCTAATGCTGGGTCATCCTGAGCGAAGTCGAAGGATCTGCTTTGCCCGCACGTTCTGCGAGAGTACTCAACCACTCACGGGTCATCCTGAGCGAAGTCGAAGGACCTGCGGTTGCCCTACGCGTCTTGCAAGAGTACTCAACCACTCACGGGTCATCCTGAGCGAAGTCGAAGGACCTGCGGTTG
>CAXTEW010000156.1:0-7016 GCA_964243175.1 uncultured Acidobacteriaceae bacterium | reverse complement strand
GGTTGCCGTGGAACTCAAAGCCCAGATGCAGAAACCCGCCTCCGCCACCATCCGGCTCAACTGATACGGCCTGCGGGCCGCGGGGTCCCCAACGGTGATGAGCGTTGGGCCCATTCAGCGAGATCGTGGGTGCACCAAGTATCGCGGCAAGGTGCATGACACCCGTGTTGACGCTGACTACAAGCTGCGCGGAACGAAGCAGCAGGGACAATCCGCGCAATCCATCCGGGCTGCTGAAAACCGACGCTCGTATGCCCGCATCCAGGAGAGCACGGCACAGTTGTTCACTGCGATGCGCCTGGGCGGGCGCGCCCGTGATGTGGAACGTGGTGCGCGGGCCAGCCACCTGCTTGGCCAGACTTACCCAGTTCTCCTGCGGCCACTCACGCAGGGCATGCCGGTCCCCGGAGGCCCATGGGTGGAAGACGATCATGTCGTGTCTCGTCGATAGATCAGGGTCGCCGGCTCCTGGCAACGCCAGCTTCGGCTCAGCAGTACCCTCCACATCGATCAGTCGCAAAAGGGAGCGAAAATTTTCTACTTCGTGGTGCTTGGGGGAGTGGAGAGCGGTTCTGTCATAGTGCCAGTGCCGATACTGTCCAGGAGTCCTGAACCCGATGCGATACTTTGCCCCGGAGACGGCGGAGTAGAAAGCGGTCAACCGCTGCCAGGAAGTCAGATCCACCAGCAGATCGAATTTGCACTGCCGGAGAACCTTGATCGTCTTCGCTGGATCCGTCAGCTTGATGTGCTTCAGCTCATCAATGCAAGGCAGCAGTTCAGCAGCCGCCACATTGGTAGGGGCGCAGAGGAAAGTGATATGCGACTGAGGGTGGGCGCTGCGCAGATCGTGAAGCGCAGCCGAACTCAGCAGCGTATCGCCCAGCGTCGTCGAAGCAAGTACCCCGATGCGCTCGATGCGCGCGGGATATGCGCGCCTGCGTCCAAATACAGATGTAGACAACAGAAACGGAATGCCGACATAGCGATCCAGCCAGCGATTTGCAACACTGCCTCTTTTCATTGCCCTCTCACTCCTTGCGCTCCTTGACAACCGCTGCATTGCACCGCTGCAGCCGTTGCACGAGACCGTCGTTGGCCTGGTTCAGCGATCGTCTTCTTGCTGCATCGCGCGCGCTCCGCGGTTACGAGGGCCAACAACTCGGCACGCCTGAAAGTCCAGTTGGCATTGGATGCAGGCTCGCCTTCTGCCCCCGATTTCACCCACCTGGCGATGGTGTCAACTCGCATGCTGCCGATCATGGCGAACAGACGGCGCTCACAAAAAGGGAGGCGGCCACTTCCTTTCCAAATAAAAAGGCCAGTCACTAAGGCCTGGGCGGGAAGCGCGCAGGGGACTTGCAGAAGAGGCGGGCAAGTTGCATGTAAGTAAGTTGTGCTGGCGTTAACGTATCTCAAAAGAGCGAGATTACCCAACCGCTAAAAGGTCACCATCCCACTTCGTCAAACATGTGGTGGTCCCCGGGGCACCGCGCTAGCCGAAGCCCCGCCCTGAACTCTTGCGGTGTAGAAGCACCCGCATTGCTCAACCTAGCTCGCGCCACCATTCGGATCGCAACTCTCGCCCGGCAGTCACCTCGCCTGGTAGCCCCGGCTCAGGCGACCACAGCACCGGTCCGGCGAGCGCGAAGAGTTCTTCAATCGGTTGCCGCCACGCGTGCAGTCCGAGATCAAACAAGCCCCAGTGGATCGGCATCAGCAACCCCGTTCCGCCCATCTGCTCAAAGGTCCGCAGCGCTCCGGCCGGCCCCAGGTGGTTAGCAGCCCAAAGCTGATCGAAAGCGCCTATCTCGAGCATGGACAGATCGAACGGTCCGTATTCCCGGGCAATCGTGGCAAAGCCCTCCCACTCGCCGGAATCCGCACCGTAGAAAACCCGGTGGGTGGGCGTTGCCAGCACGAAGCAGGCCCAGAGCGTGTGGAAGCGGTTAAATGGGCTGCGCCCGGAGAAGTGTCGCGCGGGCAGCGCGGTCAGCTTCAAGCCAGCGAGGGTCAGGCTCTCGGTCCAGTCGAGCTCCGAGATCGCAGCGGCCGGTACCCCAAGCTTCTGCAGCAGCACACCAACGCCAAGCGTTGTGACCCACCGTGCCTCCCGCAGCGCGGCGAGCTTCGCAAGCTGCCGCACCGTGCCTGCGCCCAGGTGATCGTAGTGATCATGGGAGATCAGCACCACGTCGATCCGAGGCAGCTGGGCAAGCGGCAGCGGCGCCTGGAAGAAGCGGCGCGAGCCCATCCACCTCGCCGGACCCGCCCACTCGTTCCACACTGGATCGATGAGCACACGCAGCCCATCCAGCTCCAGCAGCATCGCCGAGTGTCCCATCCAGGTCACACGCAGTCCGCTGGCTGGCGGCCGGGTATACACGCCGGCGTCGGTCCTGAAGGGCCCGGGCGCGCGGGCCGGCCTCCGCATGCGCCTGTTCCGCAGGAACCGACCGGCTATTTTCAAGCCCGCCCAGCCACCCAGAATTGGGGTTGGTACCGGGTTGAGGTAGCGCTTGCCTTCCCGTCGAGCTCTTTTGAGCACTTCCATGCTTTCATCCGATGCTAATCGCGGCCGCGCGTACACCCATCCGGGCCTGGGAGCAGCGGCAACTATACTGGGCGTCAACGATGCCTGCCGCTATCCAGCTCTGCGACATCTCCCATGTTTATGGTGGGGTCCCGGTACTTCGCCATGTCCGTGCTGAGCTCGAGGCGGCGCGCTGCTACCTGCTGCTGGGCGCGAATGGCGCGGGAAAATCAACTCTGCTGCGCATCATCGCAGGGCTGCTGCAACCGTCCTTCGGCACGGTGACGACGCTCGGCAAAACGCCTGCGGACGCGCGAGGACTGGTTGGTTACATGGCGCATGCACCCATGCTGTACGACGAGTTCACGGGGACTGAAAATTTGCAGTATTTCGCGGCGTTGTACGCACCCCTGCCCTGCCTCCGGCCAGCGCAGGCGCTCCAGGCCGTGGCACTCGACCCCGCGTTGCAGCAACCTGTGCGCGCCTACTCGCAGGGCATGCGGCAGCGTGTATCACTCGCCCGGGTACTGCTGCCCCAGCCGCGCCTGCTGCTGCTCGATGAACCCTTCTCCAACATGGATACCGGCAGCGCGCAAACCATGCTGCGGCTGCTGGCGGCCGAGCGCGATCGGGGCTGCACCATCGTGATGACGACGCACCAGCGCGAGGTCGCCATGCCACTTGCTGATGAGGTGCTGCGGCTGGAAGACGGCGAGCTGGAGCGTGCCGTGGTTTGCGCTTAGAAGAATGGCTGGGCCGATGCTGTTCCAATCGCGCAGGGCTACCCTCAGGTTGACGCGGCCTGGCTGTCACGGAGAACAGCGCCATCCTGAGCGCGGCGCGCGGTTGACCTGCAGGCCCACTACCCGCCGCGAGCGGACAGCGCGAAAGGAGCAAGGGCCGGGATGCTGAAGCACCCCAAGACAAACGCGGCACGGTTGCTCGACACCCTCGGGATCCCCTACGAGCTGCTGGCCTACGAGGTGGATCCCGAGGACCTCGCCGCCCCGGGCGTGGCGCGCAAGCTCGGGCTGCCACCTGAGCAGGTCTGGAAGACACTGCTGTGTACGGTCGATGCAGGGGCGAGCCACGTCTTCGCCGTGCTGGCCGGCTCGGACGAACTGGACCTGAAGAAGCTTGCTGCTGCCGCGGGAGCGCGCTCCGCATCGCTCGCTCCCCTCCGGGAGGTCCAGCCCTTGACTGGCTATATACGAGGCGGCGTCACCGTGCTCGACGCGAAGAAAGCATTCCCGGTATTCGTGGACGAGATGATGCAGCTCCACGATCAGGTTTCGGTCTCAGCCGGACAGCGCGGCCTGCAGTTGCTGCTGCAACCTGCTGATTACCTGCGCGCCACGCATGCCACGCTCGCCGCGATTGCAGCCGGCAGTGCCCACGCGCAGGCCGCGCGATGAGGCTCTACTGGCAGGCAGTCCGGGTGCAGCTGCGCAAGGATCTCCAGCTGGAGTGGCGCTCCAAGGACGCGCTCAATGCCATGCTGTTTCTGGCCCTGCTGGTTGTGGTCCTGTTTTCGCTTGCCTTTGACCCTACCCGCGCGATGGCTCGCGAAATCGCAGGCGGCGTGCTGTGCGTGGCCATCCTGTTTGCAGCGACCGGCGCGCTCAACCAGGCCTGGTCCCGCGAGTTGCGGGGTGGTGTGCTCGATGCCCAGCGCCTGAGCCCTGCGCCTCCCTCGGCCCTGCTGCTGGGGAAGGTAGCGGCGAACTTCCTCTTTGTCTGCGCCGTGGAACTTGTGCTGGCGCCTCTGTTCGCCATCTTCTACAACCTGGCCATCCGGGGCAATGGCGCGCTGCTGCTGTTGCTCTTGCCGCTCGGTACATGGGCGCTGGTCGGCAACGGGGTCTTCTTTGCGGCGCTTTCGCTGCGTACCCGCTCCCGCGAGCTGCTGCTGCCGCTGCTGCTCTTCCCCATCTTTATTCCTGCCCTGCTGGCTATGACTTCCGGCGCGACGGCTATCTTTACCGGCGAAAGCGACCCTGGTCTCTGGATCCAGCTGCTCGCCGGCTACGACGTCATCTTCACCACGGCAGCCATCCTGCTGTTTGGCCTGGTGCTCGAGGCAGAAGGCTAGTTGCTGCTGCCTACGCCAGCGCCGTTATTTCCTGAACCACCCGCGTGCTGGGAGTGAGAGTGGGAGTGCAGCAGGCCGGCGGCCGAGGCGATGATCATCCAGCAACCAATGATGATGGCGGCCAGCGTAAGCACGATGCGTGCACTGGCGCGATCCCCGGGGTGCGAAGCCTTGGCGCGGCGCTTGCCAAGGGCGATCTGGCCCGCGATCCCGACCGCAAACAGTGCCGCCCCTACCACCAAGACCACAATAGCTAATGCCGAAGTCATAGTCCGTGTGCCTCCACCTGGATTCGATTGTGCCGCAAAGTCGATTGGCTCCAGTCTATTGGCTCGATAGGATGCAAGCGCTACGCCACTGGCCCCGCCCCGCAGATTTACACTGGAAGTATGCTGAACGCTCCGTGCTTTCACCTGCTACGAGGGTGGAAGGCCAGCAAAGAACGGGAAGGGAGCGCCGGATGAAAGTGCTGCGGAACCTGTGGTTGATCGCGACCCTCCTGGTACTCGCCAACGGACTGCGCGTTGCCTTCTTCGTCGTACCCGCCGACGCGGCGCAGGGTGACCTGAGCCGTATTTTCTATTACCATCTGCCGGCCTGGATCGGTACCTCCGTCTTCTTTGCGCTCAATCTTGCCGCATCGGTCGCTTACCTCGTGTTGCGCAACCGCAGTCGCCCGCGCGCGCTGCAGGCCGACGCCCTCGCCGTCGCTTCGGCGGAGATGGGCGTCGTCTTCTGTACCGTCGGGCTGGTCACCGGCTCGCTGTGGGGCCGCGCCGCCTGGGGTATCTGGTGGACCTGGGACGAGCGTCTCACCTCCACCCTGATCCTGTGGCTGATCTACCTGGCTTATCTGCTGCTGCGGTCTTTTGCTGAAGGCGCGTCCATGCGCACACTGGCTGCGGTCATGGCGATCTTCGGGTACCTGGATGTGCCACTGGTCTATATGAGCACGCGGTGGTGGCGCACACAGCATCCCGGCCCGGTGTTCTTCGGTGGTCCCGGCTCGGGTGTCGACGCCAGCATGCTTCCTGCCCTGCGCTGGAATATCACCGGCTGGCTGATGTGGGCGGCCTTTGTCGCCGCGCTGCGCTACAGCAGTGTCCTGCGCACCCAGCAGGCAGACGATGCCGCGGTCCAGGCCCTGCTGGCCGCGCCAGGCCGACGGTCGGCCTCGCCGCGTCACCCGGGTGGCTCGCTGCCGGAGGGCGATCACGCATGACCGGCTTCTGGGCCACCTATACGCACGACATGGCGCACCGCCACGTGCTGCTCGGATACGGCTTTGCCTGGCTGGTGCAGCTCGGGTACCTGGGGCTGGTGCTGCGCGGCAGGCGGCGTCGCGCGCGGCAGGCGGCCAACCCCTTCTGAACTGCGTCCCTTCCGGGTCATCTGAGCGCAGCCTGCCTGCGTTAGCCTCTAGGTTTCAGGGTCATCCTGAGCGCAGCCGAAGGATCTGCTTTCTCTCCCTGCCCAGGCGCCTGGCAAAGCAGATCCTTCGACGCCGCTGCGCTCCGCCCAGGATGACACCGGGTGCGAGAGCGCTCTCCCACCAAGTTCAGACTGTCCTGAGCAACGCCGAGGTACCACAGTCCGACCCACCTCGTCCGCACCACTGCAGGGGGCGATACACTTGGGTGAAGAGGTTTGTCCATGCTTGTTGTCATGAAGTCGCACGCGACCCCGGAACAGATTGCAGCTGTCTGCGATCAGATCGAACGACTGGGCCTGCGCCCGCACCCACTTCCCGGCGCAACGCGCACTGCCATCGGCATCACCGGCAACAAGGGCGACGTCGACCAGGCCAGCCTCGCGGAACTGTCGGGCGTGTCCGACGTCATCCGGGTTTCGAAGCCGTACAAGCTGGTTTCACGCGACGTTAAAGAAGATGACACGATCATCCGCTTTCCCGGAACCGGCATCACGGTAGGCGGACGCGACCTGATGATCATCGCTGGACCCTGCTCGATCGAAACACGCGAGCAGGCCTTCAGCACAGCGGACCAGGTCGCAGCGGCAGGCGCGCAGTTCTTTCGCGGCGGCGCCTACAAGCCCCGCACCTCACCCTACGCCTTCCAGGGCCTGGGCGAAGAAGCACTGACCATCATGGCAGAGATCCGCGAGCGGACCGGCATGCGCATCGTCACCGAGGCCATCGACCAGGATGCTCTCGACCTGGTCGCCGACTATGCGGACGTGATCCAGATCGGCGCCCGCAATATGCAGAATTACTCTCTGCTGCGCGCCGCCGGCCGCAAGCGCAAGCCGGTCCTGCTGAAGCGCGGCATGTCGGCCACCCTCGAAGAGCTGCTCATGTCAGCCGAATACATCATGAGCGAGGGCAACTACGAGGTCATCCTCTGCGAGCGTGGTATCCGCACATTCGCCGAT
>CAXTEW010000155.1:0-7068 GCA_964243175.1 uncultured Acidobacteriaceae bacterium | reverse complement strand
ACTCCGGTCGTCAAGACCGACGAACAGGGCGTGCACAGTTTTGTTTACGACCGCCCCCAGTCGGTGGGCCGCGTGCGCATGTTCTACGGCAACTTCGGCATGTTCGTGCGAGCCCTAGGCTACATCCTGGCGAATGGGCCGGACGGCCTGCGCCAGACCACCGAAGACGCCGTGCTGAACGCCAACTACATTCGCGCCAAGCTGGAAGATGTGTACGAGCTGCCGTACAGGACGCCCTCAATGCACGAGGTTGTGTTCAGTGACCGGCGCCAGGCCCGCAACGGCATCAAGACCGGTGACATCGCCAAGCGGCTCATCGATTATGGCTTCCACCCCTACACCACCTCGTTTCCGCTGATCGTGCCGGGTGCGCTCATGATTGAGCCGACCGAGAGCGAGTCACGCGAGGAACTCGACCTGTTTATCGATGCCATGCGCCAGATCGCCCGCGAGGCAGACGAAAACCCGGCTGTCATCCTTGCCGCGCCACACTCCACCCGGATCTCCAGGCTCGACGAGACCGGGGCCGCCCGCAAGCCGATCCTGCGCTGGAAGGCGCCGCCGGTCGCAACCCTGCCTGGCCAGTCGCCGGCGCTTACCCCGGATAATTCTCCGGCGAAGGAGTGGTAGTGGCTCGAAGCGTGTTCGACGAGCGGCGCGATGAGCTCGAAAAGTACGAGTTTATGCTTGGGCCGGAGCGTGGCCGCCTGGCTGTATCCCTGGATGTCCTGACGGACACGTTAATCCTCGTCGGGCAACACGGTGTGTACTGTGTCTCCAACCGCAACCCCTCCAAGCCCGCGCTTGACCTGCAGGCCGTACTGGCCGGGATTGAAGGCGCCAAAGCCCTGATCCAGTCCACCATGGCGATGCTGGAAGAACGAGGCCCTGCGGCTCCAACCACCTCCTGATTTGCGCCGAACCGCCGGACCGTCATAGTCTCCGGGCCTCTTCCGAGCCTCTCTCGGGCCTCTTCCGCAGCTGAATGTGCCTGTAGTAAGCTAGGGCTGCGTGTCTCCGCAGCGCGCCCGTAGCTCAGCTGGATAGAGCGTTCGCCTCCGAAGCGAAAGGTCGCAAGTTCGAATCTTGCCGGGCGCACCAGGCTCTCGCCTGTGCCCCTGTCCCAAGGCTGCACAAGACCCACGAAAGTAACATCCCGCAGGAAACATTGCTGGAAGATGGCAAAGCACCGCGATACCATGGTCTCGCTTCAGTCCTTGCTTCGGTGCAGCAACGTGCATACAGGACTGTGAGTTGCGCGTATATACAGTAGGGATCTTCTCTTTGTGAATCCGCCCGCCCAGGTCCGTGGGTCGCGGAACCCTCATGGCGAAGACTCCATCTCGAGAGCATCTGGCAGTCAGATTTGGCGAAAGCATGGCCTTGAAACGGAAGCTGAGTCTAGCGCGGCAGTGGTTTACTTCTGAGATCTTCATCGGTGTCTGCTGGTTCATCACGGTCTGTTTTCCGGCCGCCCAGTGGTACAAGGTCGCGCTCGTGCTTTCGCGTTTTCTGGCCCGCGTCACAGGCAGGCTGGCGCCGCCGGCGGTCAATGTGTCCAGCGATTCGCTGGAAGCACGGCTGCTGCACCGCTTCCTCGACCTGTTCTCGACCCACACCCCCTACTTTCCCATCCCCGTGGTGATCGAGGGAGAAGAACATCTGCGAGACTATGCAGCCCAGCCAGGAGGCTTCGTCTGCTGCTCGGCGCACATTCCCTTTGTAAAGCTCTTTTTACCGATCGTGCGCAAGGTGATTGGCGAGGAACGGGAGCTGCGCGTGATCGCCCGCGAGCCGGTAGGGGACAACGAGGTCTCTGCCTGGGGCGACAAGCACTGGAAAGCGATCCGAACAGACCATGCCGTGCTGCTGCATACCCGGTCGCTGCTTCGGCAGAACGGCTGCCTGATGCTTGCCGTGGATAAAGAACAGGGCGAGTTCATCTCCTCCAACATCTTCCGCTTTGTCGGCAAGATGAACTCACGCATCCTGATGTGGTTTACCCAGCTGCAGCCGGACGGTACCATCCTGCTGCGGATCATGCTGCCGCCAGGCCCCCGCTGCCGGAACGAAGAAGAGATTCGTGCGAACCTGGACTTCGTCGCGGAGAATGTCCGGCGCATCCTGCAGGGAGACAAAATCACCGGAGCGTCCCGCTTCGGGTCCACCCTGGCACATACCCTCGAGGGACAGAGGAGCCGGGAAATTCACCGCATACAGCTCTACTCCAACATGCAGCTGGAGGGACGAATCAAGCGTCTGCAAACCCTGCTCTCGGAACAGACAGAGACGGTGCGGCAGCGGGAACTCCTGGAAGAGCGACTGGCGCTCATGCGGACGGAACACGAGATGCGGGCAGGCGTCTGACCGGGTCGCGTCGCGCTGGTACGCGCCGCATGCTGGCTCCTTCACTCCAAACAAAAAGAACAGGCAGCCTGACGGGCTGCCTGTTCTCTCTTCTGCCCCAGTCTCGTAGCTCCGGCGAGCAGGATCTATATGTGGCAGCTCACCGCGCCACGCTTCTCCAAATATTTCTGGTGGTACTCTTCTGCCCGCCAGAACGTTGTGGCCGGAACAATTTCGGTCACGATTGGCTTCCGAAACCGCTGTTCCGTGTTCAATCGTTCGATCACTACCCTGGCCTGTTGCTCCTGTTCCGCCGAGTGGAAGAAGATCGCGCTGCGGTATTGATGGCCCCAGTCCGGGCCTTGCCGATTCAGCTGGGTGGGATCGTGCAGCGCGAAGAAGGCTTCCACAATCGTGGTGTAGCTCACTTTTTGCGGATCAAACGCGAGTTCCACCACCTCGGCATGCCCGGTCCGGTCAGTACACACATCCTTATAGGTCGGGTTCGACAACGCTCCGCCTTCATACCCGACTGCCGTCGCGGTGACCCCGTCGATCTGTCCAAACTGTGCTTCCACACCCCAGAAACAACCCGCGCCAAATGTCGCTTTCTCCATCAATCCTCCGCCTTTCTGCTTAGCCACCACATTGGATGAACCGAGGGGACGCAGCGGTGCCGGCCCCGCCGGTGCGTCGCGATCTGCTTTTCGCGGGACCCACCCTGCGTCGTCGCGGCGTCGGCAGAGCCGCATCGCGTGTTGCGGCGACACACATAGCAGCCTGCCGCAGGCTCTGACTAGGCCAGTTCGTAGCCTGCGAAGAAGTACCCGATTTCGAATGCCGCGGTGTCCTCAGCGTCGGAACCATGAATGGCATTTTCCTCGATCGATGCGGCAAATTGCTTGCGGATCGTACCTTCTTCTGCATTCGCCGGGTTGGTCGCTCCCATCAACTTCCGGAAGTCGGCGATCGCGTCATCCTTCTCCAGGATCATCGGGAAAATTGGCCCTGAGGACATGAACTCTGTCAGCGAAGTAAAAAAAGGTCGCTGCGCATGAACATGGTAGAAGCCTTCGGCCTGCTGCTTCGAAATGCTGAGCTT
This sequence comes from uncultured Acidobacteriaceae bacterium, assembly GCA_964243175.1. GTDB lineage: Bacteria > Acidobacteriota > Terriglobia > Terriglobales > Acidobacteriaceae > EB88. The sequence goes on along the minus strand of CAXTEW010000155.1, from coordinate 3,620 downwards.
CTTGATGGCAACGAGCTTGAAGCCGGCTTCTTCAATCGAGGCGAGAATGGCCGCGGCTTCACCCTTGCGCACGGCATCCGGCTTAATAATGCTGAACGTTCTTTGAGGCACTTGAGAACTCTCCTGAACTTCCTGTCGTCGGTCCAACGGGACGTGTCTCCAGTGTAGAAGATTCGGGCAAGAGAATGGCGCCACTGCCTGGGCAGTGGCGCCTCGTCGCTCGGGGTGCTTTAGATTGCCTGGGCCAGCTGAGGAAGCAGGGCGATGTGACTGGTTTCGTAGAGGGCCAGGAGTCTTTGGCGCATCAGGTAGTATGCCGAAGCCGCCTCCTGAAGCTGGAAGGGTACCGAGATCCAGTGACGGCCGGTGACGGTTTGGGAGAGCATGCCCAGTTGGACCTGGCGCACAGCCGAGCGCAGACGGAGAGCATCGCGGCGCATCCGCTCCGCAACGATGACGCCTTCCTCTTCATTCCACTGCGTGGCGTGGGCCGCGATCAGCAGCAGGAGATCGGCGTTGGCCCGCATCCGGCGTAGTCCCAGATCACCGCCTAGCAGGTGCCAAATCACATCCGGCTCCATGGAGATCTGCCCGCGCTGCGGCTCAAGGTAATCCCGCGCAACACAATCCAGGCCCAGCAGGTCAACTGGTTCGACCGCAGCCACCAGTTGGTCCCAAGCGCGGCCATCGAGGCGGATCGAGGAGCGACGAGCGTAGAGGGCAGTAGCAGCGAAGCCACCGATAGAGAGCAGAAACAGGGAAAATGGAACGGCAGAGTGCATAAATTTATGGACTCCTAAAATCTACTTGCCGAGATCGTATTGGACCCGGTCATGGAGCGCAACAATATATTTACGAAAGGCTGGGGAAATCGGTTTGCGTGCCGGCTCCTCACGCCAAAGTGACACAGTCCAGTAGCCAACCGTGATGAGGTAGGTAATCCCCCGCAGGAAGTAAAGACTCTGGTAGTAGGGATCATGTGGTCCAAGGTACGCTGCAAAGCCTTGTACCGACACGGTTACAAGTTGATAGAGCATCAGCCCCTGGCCAATGGCCATGATGTGACTACGCCAGGCCAGCCCTACCTCTTTGGCTGAAAGCATCATGGCGATGACCAACTCGCAGGTAATCAGGCCGGTGAATACCTCGGCCTGCAGCTGAAGTGCTTGCGGTCCATGGAGACCAGAAGGTCGAAGGTACATAGAGGCTATCAGCGCTAACACAGCGCCCGAGCCGCCCGCAAGGAGGAGCGGCTTCATCGCGGCGCGGCTCCAGATGCCAGCAGGACGAAGAACATTCCCAGCTATCTCGTACAGAAGCCACGCTTGCAACAAAAAACTGGCCACGTCGAAAGCTAAGTACAAGTGCGCGTATGACCGCGAGTAGCCCGTTGGATCGGTAAGGTACAAGGCTACTGCAGAGAGCAGATCGAAAGAGGTCAGAAGCAGAAGCGCGGGATAATCCCGCCAGCGTCCCTTTACAAACATGCTGACGCAGAGCAGCACATCTAGGCCAGGGCCAGTAAAGACGAATACCTTGTAAACAGTCTCGAGGACCAAAGGTCTGCTCCGTCCACAAAGACTATCAACTTTTCTTTCGGCCTAGCTAGTAGAATCGCTGTTCGAAATGACTGCACCCCACGGGTTGCGCGATGTGCCGGTTGGGCAGATGTGGGCAGCACCCCAGGGATTGCGCGACGTGCCAGTTGGGCAGACATGGGCAGCGCCCCAGGGATTGCGCGACGTGCCAGTTGGGCAGACATGCGCAGCACCCCAGGGATTGCGCGACGTGCCAGAAGGGCAGGCGGAGGCGGCAAAAGCAGGTGCTGTGACAGCAAGTACCGAAAGGGTCACTACAAACAGCTTGACAATCTTCATGAGATTCGTCTCCCGGCGCGATGTGCGCTGATACATAGCGTAGTGAGACCGTCACGAGATTGAATAGCTCTAAGTTCGGGTGAGTCGGTCCCTACGCGTCCTTTTTCTGTAGTGTTACCAAACTTGGTTACCCGTGCCCCTGCAGGTTACCATTTCCTTGGTAGAAGATGATGTGGGGCTGTTCCTGCCGTGAAAAGTGACTTGTAACTTTTGTAATCACAGGCAGTTAACGATGTCTTGCCATGAAGAAGGAGTTGAGCAATGGTCACGTTCGCTGTTCCGGGTAACTCTTTAGTCACCATAGAAATTACTAAGTAAAGGCAATCGAGGCAGAGAGGAATGGTTCCGGGCAGGGCAGCAGTAACCAGCCAGCACTGGCCTGCTGCAGGGGAGTGCGTCGGCGTCTCCCATGACGTTCTGTCATGCACGCCTAACCGCAAGGAAGGCAGGAAGGTAGATCAGGCCTGGCAGCCGTCTCTTGTGCTTCCTGCCCTGGTCGCGGCCGCTGCTAGGCGCGACCAAGTACCCGGGCAACAGTCTCACCAATGGCGGCAGGCGAGTCGACCACGTGGATACCCGCATTTCGCAAAGCGGCCATCTTCTCTGCGGCCGTCCCCTGGCCACCGGAGATGATGGCGCCCGCATGCCCCATGCGGCGCCCTTCGGGCGCAGTCTGGCCGGCGATGAAGCCTACCACCGGCTTGCGTACATGTTCCCGCACATAGGCCGCGGCGGTCTCCTCGGCGGTACCGCCAATCTCGCCAATCAGGATGATCGCCTCGGTTTCCGGATCTTCATTCAGGAGCTTCAGCGCGTCGGTGTGGGTCGTGCCGATGATCGGGTCGCCACCGATTCCGATGGCTGTCGACTGGCCGATGCCCCGCTGTGTCAGCTGGTAGACGGCCTCGTAGGTCAGTGTGCCAGACCGGGACACGATGCCAACCGAGCCTTCCTTGTGAATACGGCCGGGCATAATGCCGATCTTGGCTTTGCCGGGCGAGATCACACCCGGGCAGTTTGGGCCAATCAGCACAGAGGAGGAGTGGCGCAGCACGCTCCATACCTCGATCATGTCGTTGGTCGGAATGCCTTCCGTAATGCAGATGATCAGGGGAAGCCCGGCTGCATTGGCCTCAAGAATCGCGTCGGCGGCGAACGGCGGCGGCACAAAGATCACGGTTGCATTGGCTCCCGTCTCCCGCACTGCATCCTCGACCGTGTCAAACACGGGCCAGCCTTCGTGGGTGCTGCCCCCCTTGCCCGGGGTCACGCCACCGACCACCTGGGTGCCATACTCCGCGCAACCCTTGGCATGGAAAGTACCCTCTCTGCCAGTGATCCCCTGCACGATCAAACGAGTGTTCCTGTCGACGAGAACTGCCATGGTGTAACGCTCCTTGGAGAAGTGATCAGGCCTTGCTGCGTTGGTGTATCCGCAGATGCAGCAGCTCGCGAGCCGCCATGGGCAGCAGGACGAGCCGGCATTGGACAGCGGTCGCCGTGCGCACCGTTATGCCTCAGAAGCTGTCTGGCGACCAAGCTGCTCAGCCAGATGATTGAAGTCGCGTGCGGTGCAGGTGTATGCGCTCGTAGGTTCGGCGTCTTCGGTTTCGCGATAGATAAAGGCTGTTTGCAGACCGTGGCTGGCGGCTGCCTGCAAGTCATTGTTGTGCGCGGCCACCAGCATCACGGCCTGGGGTACCACACCCAGCAGGCCGACAGCGCCGAGGTAGAGCTCGGGCG
>CAXTEW010000154.1:0-7145 GCA_964243175.1 uncultured Acidobacteriaceae bacterium | reverse complement strand
AGTTCTGCAATGTACAGGTTCTGGACGTCGTTCCGGACGTCAGGCCATCCGGACCACAGCAGGTAGCGCTTGCCGTTGAGTTCGAGAACCGTTGGGTCGATCGCCCATCGCAGAGACGGGTCCGTAATCATGCCCTTGAAGGTCCACGCGCCGTCCTCCGGGTCGTCGCTGGAGTTTTCGAGCACAAAGATGTGGTGGTTGCGATTCTGGCCATCGTCGGCGGCGAAGTAGAGATACCACTTGTCATCGAGATGGTGGAGTTCAGGGGCCCAGAGCTGCTCTGAGTATTCGGTATCGGCCGGCGGTGTCCAGACCACGCGCCGCTCCGCGTGAGCGAGATCGGTGATGTCGCGCGTCTTCCAGAGGCGCAGGTTCACGCCCGTGCTGCGGGTGTAGTAGTAGTACCCCTTCCAGGCTGTAACCCAGGGGTCAGGACCCAGCGGGAGCAGGGGATTGGTAAAGGTGTTTTCGCCGTCATCCGCGGCGCTGTTGGGGGCGGAAGGCTGGGTGACTGCCGCAGGCGGCTGCAGCGCTGGTGCTGTGCCCTCCTGGGCGCCGGCAGGAAGTATGACGCTTATGGCGAGGAAAAGCACCTCAGCCAGAACTGCCAAGACGTGGGGAGCAACCCGAGCCAGGAAAGCAGGAGAGGCAGGTGTCATAACCAATGATGGCTGCGTCACTTCGACAGAGCAAGTCGCGCGCATCTGTCCAGTGCTTCTTCTGACACTCTTTCGGCCGGGCGCAAGACATACAATGCTGCGACATGGCACCCACCAATTGATTGTGGTTCTACTTGCGCCTGAGCGCAAGGAGTTAGCTACGAAAGATATTGTGCCGGTGTACGACCTTGGGGCGAAGCGCACCAGATATGGCACCCCGATCGCTTCAACTCGGGGGTATCTTCCCTGCAAGACGAATGCGAGCGCCATCTGTTCTCAGCATAGGCCTGCAAGAGAAACTCGGGCGGCGAGATATTATCCTTCTGCTCCGGCATCAAGGTTCGCCCTATGTTTCTCATTCTTTGCCGGCAAAGCGTCTTAGGTCACGTGCCGTACTATGATTGGCCGGAGCGGCACAAATCGCCCGTTTCTCCGCATGGCGCGCTCGATGTCTGCAGGTCTGGATATGGCACTCGCTGTAGGGGGAGTGTTCGAAGTTTGCATCTTCTAAGTCGACGTCAGCGCACTGGTGTCCCGCCAATGACACGAGCGCGACATGAGTCCATGCACCAGTTGTTCTTCTCGTCACCGCGGCGGAAAGAGCGGGATCTTCTCGGATGGTCGCTCTTCAAGCAGAGACTCGACCCAGAAGCCTGGGTTGTAGACTGTCAAGTATTGCGAGTCGCTGCAAGGATGCTTACTCACATGAGTGCAGATTCGGATCGTCGTACTCCCTTTCGATCTTTGAAGATCGCTATTGTAGGCTTGGGCGGTATTGGGAGCACCTTTGCCTTCCAATTGGCTCGGATCGGCCATCATGAGATCACCGCGATCGCACGCCCAGGATCCCTACGCCTGCAGCAGTTAGCTCGCGATGGTGGCGTGGTCGACACAAAAGGAGAACGTGTGGAGTTGCACGTACGCGACAGGCTCAACGAAGAGTTTCCATACGATCTCGTGCTTGTGACTCTTCCGGATCACCAGGTCGAGTCGGTGCTGCCGGCCCTTCAGCGAAGCTCTGCCAAGTGGATACAGTTCATGTTCAACACCTTCGATCCAGAGCGGCTGCGCGATGCCGTTGGAGCAGACCGTTGCTCGTTTGGCATGCCCTTCGTCCAAGGCAGCATCGACCAGAACGGCAGGTTGAATGCGAAGATCGGAGCCGGCGGCCAAAAGAGCAAGATGGACAACCATGAGTGGGTGAAGCTCTTCAACGCGGCCGGACTGCCCGCGGTCTTTGAACCGGACATGCTTCTCTGGCTTCGCTGCCATGTCCCGATGTGCATCGCTTTTGAAAGCGTCTCGGTTGCCGGCATGCGACGCGGAGGCGGTGCGTCATGGGACGAGTCACTAACCCTCGCACGCGGCATGAAGGAAAGCTTCACGCTGATCCAGCGGCTCGGATACCGACTTTACCCATCGGGAAAGGCGCGGCTTGCCGCAAGCCCGGCATTTGTGGCGGCAAGCATGTTGTGGTTCATGTCCCGCCTTCGCTCGTTCCGTGAGTTGCTTGCCACAGGGGTAAATGAATGTTGCGCACTGGTGGACGTGCTCTTAGCAGCGGCGCCGCAGGTCGTTCCCGCCGTGTCTGCGACCAGAATCGAAAAAATGAAACCATCGCAACGATGACCTTCGCTGCAGGTCGCGGCTTCTCACCGTCAGATCTCGAGTCATGGAGATTTACGACAGCGAGGCGCGACTAAGAGCTGTCACGGAATCCAGTGAGGAAGGCTTTCGATCAACCTGCGGGGCGAATCACGCTTGCCGATCGGATCCTGGTTCGGCCAAGAATGTTGGGTGAGTTTGCGCTTCACGATCACCACGCTCTATGTGCTCGGCCCACCTTCCCCGGTAAGAGCCGTCCTCGCGCCGCAAGGGGGCGCCGTCAGTGTGACAAGCCTTGGGTTTCCCCGCGCATCCCAGATCGCTCTAGCTGCGCTGCGCGGTTGGTTCGATCATGTCTGCTTGAGGTTGGGCGCGACGGAAGTGCGGGCTGGACGGACCGAACAAGTCGCTGGTCATGTCTGAGCTGCTCGCGGTCGGGGTGCCAGCCGTTGGAGAAGATACAGCTAGCGCCGAACCAAATCGCCACTCTTTCGAGTAGCCATTATGCGTTTCAATCAATGTTCATCGTGGTGCCCAGAGGGGGACTTGAACCCCCACGACCTTGCGGTCTGCGGATTTTAAGTCCGCTGCGTCTGCCGATTTCGCCATCCGGGCGCCTTGCTCATCCTAGCAGTCCTGTTTCCCCGCGTGTGCCTCCGCAGGTTGCTCTTGCAGGCATTCGCCGGGCAGCAATTGCGGCCCACGACGCTCCCGCAGCCGGCTTCGCAGCTGGGCGGTCACCACACGGTGGCAGTGTAGACACAGGGTGCGCAGGTTGCCCAGGTCGCACTCACCGCCACCTTCCACGACCGGGACGATGTGGTCGGCGTCCCACAGGCTTCGGCGCACCATGCTGCGTAATCCCCAGATCGCCAGCAGCTCTGCCCGCCGTTCTGCACGTGCGCGCTTTAACATGCGGTGCGCGGCCAGGGTGTCGACGGTACAGCGTGCGCAGATACCGCGATCGCGATGGAGCACCGCGTTCCTTAAATAGGCAGGGCTGGTCCGCAGTCGCCACTGGTGTACGCAATCGTCGGAGCAGAAAGTCCTTCGCCCTTTCGGGACTTCGAGCGCGCACCACCGGCAAAGCACCCGTCCAGCCGCGCTCCGCGGCAGCAGGGCTACCTTGGCGCGTCCGCCCGGCATGGTTCGCTGGGTGCTTGCGGCCTGGAGCAAACCTATCCCTCCGCTAACCCCGTCGTTCCGGGATCAGGAGAATAGGATACTTCGAACGCAGCGTGATCTTGGGCTGTACATCCACCCGCTGACCAGGCACTAACCTCAATCGCCAACGCTGTGCAATGGTCGCGGTCAGCAGGATCGCTTCCATCCACGCGAACGACTCCCCGATACACTGGCGATTGCCGCCGCCGAAGGGGAAATATGTGTACTTGGGCCGGGCTGCTTTTGCTTCCGGCGTAAATCGTTCCGGATCAAAACGCAGCGGGTCAGGGAAGTACTCGGGCGTACGCTGCATGATGTACTGACTGAAAAAGAAGTAAGTGCCTTTCGGCAGCCGGTAGGGACCGATTTCTACATCTGCGGTGCACTGCCGGCCCATCGCCCAGGCTGGCGGGTACAGGCGCATGGATTCAGACAGGACCATCTCGGTGTAGCGAAGGTTCGGCAGGTCTGCGAGCGTCGGGATCCTACCCTCAAGCACACTGTCGAGTTCCGCATGCATCTTCGCTTCGGCTTCAGAATTCTGCGCCAGCAGCAGCCACGTCCACGCAAGAGCATTTGCGACGGTTTCGTAGCCGGCCAGAAAGATGGTCGTGACTTCGTCGCGAACCTGCTCATCCGTCAGCTTCGAGTTATCGCGTTCTTCGTCACGCGAGTTCAATAACATCGACAGCAGGTCGCCATGGTCGTACTCGGACGAACGCCGCTGATCGATCATGCGGTGCACCACGGCGTCCAGCCTGCGGCGCGCCCGCTTGAAGCGCATCAGGCCGGGAATCGGCAGGTGCAGCAGTGCTTCGGCCTTGGGCAGCGCGATCAGGAAGTTATATAGATCCATGATCGCGTTGACTTCTGTATTGATCGACTGCACGTCCTCGGTCACGTCCGTGTCGAAGATGGTGCGCGCTACCACCTGCAGAGCCAGCCGCATCATTTCACTTACCGCGTCGATCGCGACGCCGGGTTGCCACTCATCGCGCATGGTCGCCGCGCGCGCGGTCATCATGTCGCCATAGGCTGCAATGCGCTGGCGATGAAACGCAGGCGCGGCAATGCGCCGCTGACGCATGTGCGTTTCCCCGTCACTCGTAATCAGGCCTTCGCCCAGCAGGATTTTCATCCGCCGCTGGGTGCGCTCCTTGATCATGACCGGCGCCTGGTTGACCAGCACCTCCCGTATCAGGTCAGGGTTGTTTAGAAAAACGATGTGACTGGGGCCAAGCTTGTAATGCGACACCGCCCCGTACTGCTCCTGCAAATACTCGAAGAGCAGGATGGGATTGTTGGCACGGAAGAAGCGGGAAAAAAGATAGAAGGGCAGGTTGCGGCGAAGCCCGGGTGGGTACCGGTAGGCGCCGCGGACGCGTACAACCGGCGGCAGCCCTTGCTCCAGATCTTCAGGCGGACGCTGGGGAGAAATTGTAGCCATAGAAGTGGGATGGAGTCAGCTTCCGATCCAGCCGTGAAGGCGCTCCATAACTACTTTCAAGATACGCGCGTGGATCGCTTCCACCGGCTCATCCGCGTCGATTACGACCACACGCACAGACTCTCGTGCAGCAATGATTTGATATTGCGCGTAGACGCGATGAAAAAACAGGTCGCTCTCGGCCTCGAAGCGTCCCTCGGGGCTGCCACCCTGTGCTTGCTGGCGCTCGTTGCGCCGCCGGGCCCGCGCGAGCGAAACCTGGATGGCCGGCAACAGCAGGATGGTGAGATCGGGCTGCAGGCCGTCGCAAAGATCCTGGTGCAGGCGCTGCACAGCGCTCGAGCCAAGCAGGCGACCGCCTCCCTGGTAAGCCTCGGTCGAGTCCGTCCAGCGGTCGCATAGCAGCAGCTCCCGCTGGCGCAGTGCCGGGGCTACCACCTCGGCGATCAGCTGTGCGCGGTCGGCAAACATCAGTGCCAGCTCGGTGTGCGCGTCCAGCGGCGCGGTGCCACTCTCCTGCAGCAGCACGGCTCGCAGGCGATCGCCGAACGCGGTGCCACCTGGCTGGCGAGTTTCAACAACGGGCAGGTCGCGCGCACGTAGCGCCGCGGCCAGCATACGCAGCTGCGTGCTTTTGCCTGAGCCGTCCAAGCCTTCAAAGGTCAGAAAAAAGCCGCGTTCCATCGTGTCGAATACTAGCAGGCCGGGTAGGAAGCCGGGTGCCCCACGTCTCGCCCCGGAGACGTGGGTTTTACTCCCCTGATAAGACCGCTCTCTCGACATCCCGACCGGGGAAGCTTCGGGTAAACCCACGTCTCAACGGCGAGACGTGGGGCACCCGACTTCATTGCGTCCACGTCTTGAGCCATGCTGGCCCTGTGTACACTGGAGGCGCCGCAGCAGGCCCGCCTGCACCGTTGTCCACTGGAGGGCCCTCCGCTTGAAGTTTTCAATACCCGCCGCCTTGTCGTTCCTCTCCCCGACGCTGCTCTTCTGCTTTGCACCCCTGCTTCCGGCACAAACGGTGCCCATCCGTATCCACGTCGACGAGACAGATGCGCCGCGCAAGCTGCTGCGCGCCGACCTCCAGATCCCTGTGCAGCCCGGTCCATTGACGCTGCTGTACCCCAAGTGGATCCCGGGCGAGCACAGCCCCAGCGGCCCGATCGACAATCTTGCGGGTCTCACCATCACGGCCAATGGGCAGGCACTGTCCTGGCAGCGGGATTCCGTGAATATGTTCGCTTTTCACGTGACCGTGCCCGCCGGCGTCTCCAGCCTGGCAGTGCACTGTGACTTTCTGGCCACCGCTGCCGCCACAGGTTTCTCCGCTGGTGCAAGTACCAGCGCCAACCTGGCCATGCTGAGCTGGAATGAGCTGCTGCTTTACCCGGAAGGGCAGGCTGCCATCGAGGTCTCTCCGTCTGTCACCCTACCGCACGGCTGGAACTATGGGACAGCTCTCGAGAAGACAGGCGGCAGCGGCGACAGCTCGGAGTTTGCAACCGTGTCAATGGAGCAGTTGATCGATTCGCCGCTTCTTGCCGGCCGCTACTTCAAGGAAATCCCGCTGGCGCCCGAGTTGTCGCCGAAGCATTTCCTCGACCTGGCCGCGGATGGGCCGGAGGAGCTCAGCATCAAGCCGGAAGCGCAGGCCGCGTTCGACAGGCTGGTTCGCGAGACCGGCGCAATCTACCAGTCGCGCCACTACGGCAGTTATCACTTCCTTGTCACGCTGAGCGACGAGGTGGCGCACTTTGGCCTGGAGCATCACCAGTCCAGCGATGATCGCGTACCGGCTGACACTTTTCTAAATAGTGATGAAGCCTTGCTGCAGGCAGACCTGCTGCCGCATGAGTTCACGCACTCCTGGAACGGGAAGTATCGGCGCCCGGCTGGCCTCGCGACCGGTAACTACGAAGACCCCATGAAGGGCGACCTGCTGTGGGTTTATGAAGGGCTCACGCAGTATCTCGGAGATGTGCTTTCGGCCCGCAGTGGCATCGAGACCGATGCGCAGTATCGCGACGCGCTGGCATACACGGCGGCAACGCTGGACGCTCGCCCGGGCCGTACCTGGCGCGACCTGCAGGACACGGCGACCGCTGCGCAAACGCTTTACGAGGCCAGCAACCAGTGGGATAACTGGCGGCGCAACGTCGACTACTATCCTGAGGGCGAGCTGGTCTGGCTGGAAGTCGACACCATGATCCGCCGGCAGACCAACGGCAAAAAGTCCTTGAATGATTTCTGCGCCCGCTTTCATGGTC
>CAXTEW010000153.1:0-7181 GCA_964243175.1 uncultured Acidobacteriaceae bacterium | reverse complement strand
GTGAAGCCGATCTGTCCGGCGCCTTTCAGCGCCGCTTCCATCGGCGCATCGCCCTCTTCGAGATAGCGCGAAATGTTCTCGATCATCACGATAGCGTCGTCCACCACGAAGCCGGTCGAGATCGTCAGCGCCATCAGGGACAGGTTGTCGAGCGAGTAGCCAAGCGCGTACATCGCGCCAAAGGTACCGACAAGCGAAAGCGGCACGGCCACGCTGGGGATGATGGTGGCCGCGACCGATCGCAGAAACAGGAAGATGACCAGCACGACGAGGCCAATGGTCAGCATCAGCTCAAACTCGACATCATCGACCGAGGCCTGGATGCTGGTCGTGAGATCGGTGAGCGTGGTGACCTGCAGGCCGGCAGGCAGGGTCGCCTGCAGCTGCGGCAACAGGGCCTTGATGGTCTTGACGACAGAAATAGTATTGGCGCCGGGCTGACGCTGGATATTCAGGATGACCGCCGGCGTCATGTTCATCCAGGCCGCCTGGTTGGCGTTTTCGATTCCGTCGACCACGTTGGCGATGTTATGGACGAAGATCGGCGCGCCATTGCGGTAGGCGATGACGACATCCTTGTAATCCGAGCTCTTGTTCAACTGGTCATTTGCGTCGATCTGCCAGTCCTGGTGCGGGCCGTCAAACGAGCCCTTGGCCGAGTTCACACTGGTCTGGGTCAGTGCCGTTCGCACGTCCTCGAGGTTCAGCCCGAACGATGCCAGTTGGGTCGGATTCACCTGGATACGCACCGCAGGCTTCTGCCCGCCGGAGATCGAGACCAGGCCCACGCCCGAAAGCTGCGAAATCTTGGGCGCCATCCGCGTATCGATCAGGTCTTCCACCTGCGACAGCGGGATCGTCGTCGACGTGATAGCCATCGTCAGCACAGGCGCATCCGCCGGGTTGGTTTTCGAGTAGACCGGGGGCAGCGGCAGGTCGGACGGCAGCAGGCTCTGCGAGGCATTGATCGCGGACTGCACCTCCTGCTCGGCGACATCGATGTCGAGCGTCAGGACGAACTGCAGCACGATAACCGACACGCCGCCAGACGAGGTAGAGGTCATCTGGCTCAGGCCCTGCAACTGACCGAACTGGCGCTCGAGAGGAGCCGTCACCGTCGTGGACATGACGTCTGGCGCAGCACCGGGATAGAACGTCAACACCTGGATCGTGGGGTAATCCACCTGCGGCAGGGCGGACACCGGCAGCTGGAAATACGCCACCACGCCGACCAGCAGGATCGCCACCATCAATAGCGAGGTTGCGACCGGCCGCAGAATGAATGGGCGGGAAATACTCACGGAGTATTGCTCCCGGCGTCATCGCTGGGCGCGAGTTTCTGCTGCACAATCCTCACTTTGCTCTTGTCCTGCAGCTTCTCAAAGGAGCTGTTGGCCACCAGGTCGCCGTTCTGCAATCCAGTCACCGCGGCACTTGCAGAGTCGGTTGCAACGATCTTTACCGGCGTAATCGTTGCCGTGTTGTTGCGCAGCAGGTAAACGAAAGCGTTGGTGCCGTTGCGCTGGATCGCGGAGGTAGGGATCAGTACCTGGTTGTTCAGCGTATTCACGAGCAGTTCTGTATTGACGAACTGATTTGGAAACAGGGTGAGCCGCGCGTTGTCAAAACTGGCCCGCATCTTCAGCGTGCCGGTCGTGGTGTCGATCTGGTTATCGGTGGTCTGCAGGCGGCCGCTGCCGAGGATATGCTGCTGCTCGCGGTCATACGCGGTCACGGGGAGCGCGTGCTGCCGCATAGCCTGCTGCACCTGGGGCAGGTTGTCTTCGGGAATCGTGAAGACGACGGTGATCGGCTGTACCTGGGCCACGACCACCAGCGCCGTGGTGCCATTGGCCTGGACCACGTTGCCGGGGTCGACCAGGCGGAGACCCACACGGCCCGTGATGGGCGACGTGATGTGACAGTAAGCCAGGTTGACCTGGTCCGCCTCTACAGCGCCCTGGTCGCTGCGTACCAGGCCTTCATCCTGGTCGACCAGCTTGCTTTGGTCATCGAGCTGCTGCTTGGCGATCACGTTGCGCGACCACGCATCCTGGTAGCGGCCCAGGTCCATGCGGGCCTGCGCCAGCACACCCTGGTCGCGCAGCAGGGTACCCTGCGCGGTGTCGAGAGCAGCCTGGTAGGGCCGGGGATCGATGTCGATCAGCGGCGTTCCCTTGTGAACTGTCTGCCCTTCCTTGTAATGCACGGCGACGATCGGGCCGGTCGCCTGGCTGGTGATCGAGGCAGTGTAGGTCGGCGTGACCGTGCCGATAGCCATCAGCTTGATCGCCATTTCCCCGGTATGCGCCTGCGCCGCGTTGAGCGTAATGGTGCCGCCGCCGCGGTGACGGCCCTGCACCGGCGGCGCCGGCTTGTGGCGAAGGATGAGGATGAAGGCAGCAGCAAACACGGCGATCAGCACGACCCATACCCAGCGGTGGCGCTTGCGGGGCCGCCCGTCCTGGCTGTGGAGCGCTGCGGAGTGTGGCGCGGAGTCGGTCTGCACGGCTGAACGGGGCGGGCCGGCAAAGATTGGTGGCGCGGGTGGCTGTTGTTCCATCAGTCTTGACTTGCCCCAAAGCTCTGGAGTATGCCTCCGACTGTAGCCCAGGCTTCGGCACACAATCAGTGCATCGTGAAAGCGAAGCGCAGCCAGGCTGTACCCTGCCCGTTCTGTATCGAACAGGTAGAAAGTGCATGGCGCAACAAGAGGTAGCAGCGCTTCCTCACCATCCTATCGCACGCAATTCTGTGCTGAGTTGCCCTTCCTCTTCAATTCTGTAGTGGAGGTGGACCGAGAGTGCGGGGGATGATCCACGCCTGCGCGTCAGCAGCGAAGCCCGGAGAGACGTGTCAGGTCGCGCAGGTAGCAAGCGCCCAACCTTTTTGGAAAGGCAACCCTGGGGACCCAATTCGTGTCAGAGCGTCCATGATGTTTGCCTCGTCGTCCGTGCTCCCGCTCTTCCTCGACACCATCCCCGGGATCGACCCCGGACCGTATGACCCCGGGTCCCTGCCGGGTGATGATCCGGGCAGCGATCCGCTGCCGGATCCTGATCCCGTGGAGCCAGGCATCGGCTCGCCGGGCATAGATCCTGGATACCCAGACCCTGGCTTTCCCGGGAATCCATCTCCTGTATTCACTTGATTGCCACGGCCGGCGGCAGTGACGCCGGTAACCAGTTAGCACCAAATGGTGGTGGCGCGTAGAGGGCGGCGCAGTCCGGGCCGGGCGAATTGTTACAATCCTATGAATGCGCCGTGTGGTGCCCGGCGCGACAAGGATTTGCCTCGACATGAACCTCTACATTCTGCGCCATGCCAGCGCCGGGACCAGACGCGCCAATCCGGTCGTCGACATCAAGCGCCCGATCGACAAGGAAGGCAAAGCGCAGTGTCTCCTCATCGGCAGCTATCTGAACGCACTCAAGATCCACTTTGACCTGGTTGCTTCCAGCCCTTTGAAGCGGGCACTGCAGACGGCCTCCCTGGTCGGCACCGAGGTCGGCTATGACAGCACGATCCAGGTGACGCCTGCCCTTGCGCCTGAAGCCTCAACAGCCGCTTTCCAGACCTTCATCAATGAACTGCAGAACCAGGAGAATGTGCTGCTGGTCGGGCATAACCCTAACCTGCCGCAGTTTCTGGCGACGCTCATCATGAACGGGAATGCGACGCCGGGCCGGACAGCCATCCGGATGCGCAAGGGCGCGGTGGCGCGTGTCGATCTCACCCGGCGGCCTGGTGTGCTGCACTGGCTGGTCGACCCGCGCATCCTACGCGGGGTGTACGGCAACGCCACAAAGGATGTACGCAAGCGCGCTCTGAAGGTCCCGGGCAAGAGCAGCTAACCAAGGGAATGGCTTCAGCATGGTAGGCTGGCGCTGCGGACGCTGTCTGACAAGCCTGTAGCCGGCTCTCGCGGACGGGAGAGTACTTCGTCTACAACGGCTTCTTTTCGAGGCGCTGCATCGTCGGGCGCCCGGCTCTCACCGACCAACGTCTTTTTCACCGGATCGAGCATTTGCTGACACATAGCGCCCCCGCCACCGGTGTCTCACCTGCCTCACTCGCACCGATACCTGCACTGCTCCGCTCTCCGCGCAGGGTCTGGGTTTTTCTGCTGCTGCTTTTCCTGTCGGTCCACTTCGTGGCGCTGTTTTCCCCTGCTCTTCTGGACGACGCCGACGCCACACATGCGAATGCCGCGGTCCATATGGACGAGTCCGGCGACTGGGTCACGCTCTACGTCAACGGGGTGCGCTACCTCGAGAAGCCACCTCTGCCCTACTGGCTCGTTGCCCTGGACTACCACCTCTTCGGCGAAAACGTCTTTGCCACGCACCTGCCGATGACCCTCGCCGTCCTTGCCAGCGCGATCCTCGGCTGGGTGTGGGCGCGGCGAGCCTTTGACGAACGCGCTGCTTTCTACACCGCGCTCGGACTGCTGACCACGGTCGGCATCTTCCTGTTTACGCGCTGGTTTATCCCCGAGTCGCTGCTCTGCTTTCTGCTGGCCCTCGCCCTCTGGGCCTTCCTTACAGCACTGGAAGATGCGCGGCCAAACCGGCTCTATATCACCTACGCCGCACTCGCACTCGCCCTGTTGGCCAAGGGCCTCATCGCCCCCTTGTTCTTCGCGGCCGCCGCGCTGCCTTACCTGCTGATTACAGGCGAGTGGCGACGCTGGCGCGAGCTCCGGCTGGGGACCGGCCTGCTGCTGTTCCTTGCCATCGGCGCCCCCTGGCATGTGCTGGCCGCTGTACGCAACCCTGATTTCGGTCACCCTGTCGGCAACGTCCCCAGCGCCGGACACGTACACGGCTTCCTGTACTTCTACTTCGTGAATGAACACGTTCTGCGCTTCCTGGGGCGGCGCTACCCGCATGACTACAACAAACAGCCGGGCTGGGTCTTCTGGGTTGCCCACCTCGCCTGGCTTTTTCCATGGTGCCTCTTCTTTCCAGCGGCGGTCCGTCGCGGGTGGAGTCACCGGCGGGAGCTTACCCGCGCTCTCCGGGCCGTCCGCCTCGCGTCAGCGCCGGCCGGGAGCGCCGCGCGGCAGGAACAGTTCCGCGCCCGCACCACGCTCCTGCTCGCGCTGTACGCGATCTTTATCCTGCTGTTCTTTTCCGTTTCGACGAACCAGGAGTACTACACCTTCCCAGCCTATTTCGCCTTGCTGCTGCTGACCGCCGGCTCCTTGTCCCTGCAGGAAGCACCAGCAGCCGCCACGATGCCGACAGGCGGCCTGGCCATGCAGGCCATCCGCAATCCCCTGCTGCAGGCAGCACACTGGCTGCTTGCGATCATCGGGGTCACAGCCTCTGCCATCCTGGGCTGGGGCCTTTGGGCCTCCCGCGGCCTGCCGTATGTCCCGGATGTCGGCACCCTGCTGGCGCATCGCGGCGTGGGCGACTACTCGCTCTCCATGTCGCACTTCTTTGACCTCACCGGTCCTTCGCTCGCAGCATTGCGCCTGCCCGCCGCGCTGGCGGCAGCGGTGCTCTTCGCCGGGCCACTGCTGGCGCTGGTTCTGCGGCGCCGCGAACGGCATCTTGAAGCGACCACTACGGTCGCCGTGACCATGGCGCTCTTCCTCATAGCCGCCCATGTCGCCTTTGTCCGCTTTGAGCCCGTGCTCTCCTCGCGCTCCATGGCCAGCATCATCCAAAGCACCGGCAAGCCCGGAAATCTGCTACTGGTCTACGACGACCAGTCGAACGCGTCCTCGATCACCTTCTATACGCACCGGCGCGCGCTGCTGGTCAATGGCCGCTCCTCGTCCATGGTCTGGGGCTCCTTTTACCCTGATGCCCCGCATATCTTCCTGACCGACGCGGACCTGGTCACCATGTGGCAGCAGGCCCGCATCACGGGCCAGCAGATCTTTCTGTTTGTTCCCGCCGAAGATGATGCGCACGTGCGGTCGCTGCTGGGGCCCAGCCCCCCATACATGCTGAAGGAGCTTTCCGATCGCACTCTCTACAGCAATCAGCCCGGCTGAAACCGCCTGGCCACTTCGTGGCGTGTTCTTGTGGGTGCCGCAGCGACGAGTCACTATCGGGAAGCCAGACCCGTCGCGCAGAGAAGCACCACGAGAACCCGTCACAAAGTGACCCCGAGCCGGGCAGGCGGTCTTGCTCTGGCCCTACTGTGCCTGGTCCTGGGCGCTGTGCATCAGGCCATCCTGGCCCAGCCGGTAGAGCTCTCCGCGCCATAGAATTTTCCCGCTGGTATAGCTCGCGACCCAGAAGCAAAAACCCATGAAGTCACGCAGCGGGTACAAGAGCACTGTTTGTAACAGCGCCGTGTCCTGCACTACGCTGCCGGCGAGAAAGTACGCGAGCACCATACGAGTGAGGATGGAGTAGAGCAACAGCGCCGCGCCCAAAGCCTGGTGGCCGAGCGCGGCGGAAGCCACGAACGCCAGTATGCCAAACGGCACGCAGAAGGTGAGCCCGCTGCCAAAATGCCCCTTCGGGCGGGAGAAGCGGGTCGACTTCATCCAGCGCACCTGGTGTTTCACGCTGTCGACAAACGTCAGGTTCAGCACGATGTGGTCGATGACGTGGCGCGACAACATGACCTTGTAGCCGAGCGCCGCAACCCAGTTACCCAGCAAAAAGTCGTCCGAACAGTAGGGCCCCAGCTTCGCAAAACCGCCCATCCGACGGACCGCATCCCGGCGCACCGCCATGGTGGGGCCGAGCAGAAACTGCATGCCCTCGACCAGGTTCGCGGCCAGTACACCTGATGTCATCTCGACCGACATGCCGGCCGCTTCAAGTCTCGCCCAGAAGCCCTGGCGGGCTATGCCGCGGTACAGGCAGGTGACGGCGCCAACCTCCGCATCGCGAAAGTCCTGCATCACCTCGCGCACATACTGGGGTGTGACGCGGACATCACTGTCGCTGATGATGAAGGTGTCGTAGGCCGCGCACTCCGCCATACGCTCGAGCGAGCTCACCTTCGCGTTGACGAAGGGGAGCCCGTGAATGGCGAGGAATCGGACCGGAACTCGGGGGTAGCGGGCAGCCACCTCGCGCGCTATATCCAGGCCAGGGTCATCGGGCTGGCGGGCGCAGAAAAGGATTTCAAAGACCCCTAGGTAGTCCTGCTCAAAAAAGGTAGCCAGGTGCGAGCCGAGATCGGGTTCGTAGCCGTGCAGGGGCTTG
>CAXTEW010000152.1:4484-7189 GCA_964243175.1 uncultured Acidobacteriaceae bacterium | reverse complement strand
CCTTCCAGCACATGCACCTTGATAGAAGAGATGCCACTGCGGTCCACTGTCTCCGTGGTCAGCGTCGCGTCCAGGCCCAGCGATTCGGTCGCCTGCTGCAGCACTTCAAGCGGGACCCCTGCACCCAGCAGGGCACCCAGAAACATGTCACCAGAGATCCCCGCAAAACAATCCAGATAGGCGATGCGCATCCATCCATCCATTTCTTTGTCTGTTTCTTGTTTGTTTGCCGGCGCCCATGCGCCTGTGCTCATGCTACCAAGTGCTTCGATGCTGCGTGAGCCACGCCTGATGCGCCGGCCCGGGCATGCGCTGGCACGCGGCGAGGCAGGGGACCGGGAGCAACAGGAGCTCTTTCGAATCGACCGAGGACGACATGCCCTGCGGCGCCGGAAGACGCACGAAATCAGCGCATCCACGCCTGTGCGGCATAGCAGCAGAAAGGGCACATACGCGTGTATGTGCCCCTCTTCTGCGCCAGCCCGGCAAACCGGGCCTGGTGAGCTACGCCATCAGCTTGTCGGGCGTGATTGGCGCCTCCCGGATCCGCTTGCCGGTGGCATGGTAGATCGCATTGGCAATGGCTGCGGTCGCCCCGGTAATCCCGATCTCGCCGACACCCCTTGCGCCCAGCGGGTTGAAGTTCTTGTCGGGAATGTTGAGC
Organism: uncultured Acidobacteriaceae bacterium; assembly: GCA_964243175.1. Classification (GTDB taxonomy): domain Bacteria; phylum Acidobacteriota; class Terriglobia; order Terriglobales; family Acidobacteriaceae; genus EB88. Next base: position 6,525 of record CAXTEW010000152.1, on the reverse strand, counting down.
GCCGCGACGTCAATCTCGCCTATGTCCAGGTTCACGGGCACGTGGTATTCGGCGAGATTGTTGTTCACCGGGCGGCCGGTCTTGCGGTCAATATGGGTTTCTTCTTCCAGCACCAGTCCAGTCGCCCAGACCAGGCCGCCGATCAGCTGGCTCTTCGATGTCTTCTCGTTCAGCAGCGTGCCCACGTCATAGACCGCTGTGAGCCTGCGAACGCGCGCCATGCCCAGGTTTTCATCGACCGAGACCTCGGCAAAAACAGCACCCCACGAGTGCTGCGCAAACTCTTCCACTGTTTCTGACGGCTCGGCCGATGCCTTGGCCTCGACCGCCTGGTTTCCATTGCGGGCAATCACCTCCGTAAAGGCGATGCCACTAGTCGGCGCGGTTTTGCGGAACAGCTTGCCGCCCTTGAAGTCCAGGTCGTCTGTCTGCGCGTTATAGAAAGGCGAAGCACTGTTGCCGATCTCGAGCGTTACCAGCTTCAGCACTGCCTGTTGCGCGGCTGCCTGCACCGCTGGCGTCACCGAGGCGGCCGTCTGGGAGCCGCCGGAAACAGGGCCCTGCGGCTGCTTGGTGTCGCCGAGTTTCGCATCGAACAGCGCGATCGGCATGCCCAGGGTCGCGGCCGCGGTCTGCGCCATGATGGTGTAGGTGCCGGTGCCCAGGTCCTGCGTGCCCGAGATCACCGTTACCCGGCCATTCGGCTCGAAGCGGACCGCCGCTTCGGCCTGCGAACGATTCGCCGGGTATGTGGCTGTCGCCATGCCGTAGCCGATCAGCTCATGCCCTTCGCGATGCGAACGGGGCTCCGGGTTGCGCTTGCTCCAACCAAAGGTCTCCGCTGCCTGTTTGTAGCACTCGCGCAGATGCTTGCCTGACCATGGCTTGTGGCTCGTCGGGTCCGACTCGGCGTAGTTCTTCAGCCGTAGCGCAATGGGATCCATCTTCAGCTCGTAGGCCAGCTCATCCATCGCTATCTCCAGCGCGAACATGCCCGTTGCTTCGCCCGGCGCACGCTGGAACGTGGGTGTGCCCACCGTGAGCGGCACCAGCTTTTGCGAGGTCGTGATGACGGGGCAGGCGTACAACATACGGGTTTGCGCCGAGGATGACTCGACGAAGTCCTCAATGACCGATGTGTGCGAGTAGCAGTCGTGACGGATCGCCGTGAGGGTGCCGTCCCGCTTCGCGCCGAGCGTGATGCGCTGGTGGGTCTGCGGCCGGCCACCGACCGGACCAAACATTTGTGGGCGCTCGAGTACGATCTTGACGGGGCGCCTGGCCATCTTGGCGGCCATCGCGGCCAGCACCACGTGCGACCAGGTGGAGCCCTTACTGCCAAAGCCGCCGCCGGTATACGGGCAGATCACCCGCACATTGTCATCCGGAATACCCAGCGTCTTCGCGACCGTCTTCTTGACGCCGAAGATGTACTGTGTCGAGTCGTGCAAGGTCAGCAGCTCGCCATCCCAGGACGCGATCGTTGCATGCGGCTCCATGGGATTGTGGTTCTCCATCGGCGTGGTATAGACCTGGTCAATTCGAACGTCGGCGCTTTCAAAACCCTGGGGAATGTTGCCTTCGCTCAGCAGCGCGGGCACCTTGTTCTTGCCCGTGTGTGCCTCATCAAAGCCAGCCTCGAAGTCCAGCTTCGGCGGCTGCTCGGCATACCGGATCTGCAACAGGGAAGCGGCAGAGATTGCCTGGTTGAGCGTGTCTGCCACCACCACCGCGATGGGCTGGTTGTTGTAGTGGACCTCGGCATCCTGCAGCAGCTGCAGGACGCGTCCCGCCGGCGGATCGACGCCCGCCTTGCCACCCTTTGGCAGACGGGGAGCATTGGACGGCGTCATGATCGTGACAACGCCGGGTGCCCGCTCTGCGGCTGTGGCATCGATGCGGGTGACAGTTCCATTTGCAATCGTGCTGGTTACCAATAGACCGTAGGCGGCATTCGGGACTTCGAACTCTGCCGCATACTTGGCTGCGCCGGTGACCTTGGCCCGGCTGGCGGCGGGCGAGACGGTCGAGTACCTACCCG
>CAXTEW010000152.1:0-4474 GCA_964243175.1 uncultured Acidobacteriaceae bacterium | reverse complement strand
GTCCAGCCGCGAGATCGGTTCGCCGATCTTTGTCGCCGGGGCACCTGCCTGGGTTGCTGCTGTGGGTGCGGTGCTCATGCCTGTTCTCCTGCCTGCTGCTGCCCGGCCGCGATGGTCAGCGCCCGCACCATCGTCTGCTTGGCCATCGGGACCTTGAAGGCGTTGTACTGGTACGTCTTTGCGCCTTGAAGTGCGAGCTCCGCGGCAGCATGATAGTTTTCTGCTGTAGCCGGCTTGCCGACCAGTGACTTCTCCGCCGCTTCCGCGCGCCACGGCTTGTGTGCTACCCCGCCCATCGCCAGGCGTGCACTGCGGATCGTATTCCCATCCAGCTCCACTGCCGCTGCGACGGACACCAGCGCGAACGCGTAGGACGCCCGGTCACGCACCTTCAGGTAGTGGGAGTGCCCGGCATAGGGCGATTTCGGCAGGTCGACCGACAGGATAAGCTCGTCCGGCCGCAGCGTGGTTTCTACCTGCGGGGTTTTCCCCGGGAGCCGGTGGAAGTCATGGAACGCGATGACGCGCTCGCCCTTGGGTCCGCGTACCCGCACCGTCGCATCGAGCGCGGCCAGCGCCACGCACATATCAGACGGGTGGGTCGCGATGCACTCAGCACTGGTGCCGAGAATGCCGTGCACCCGGTTATAGCCGCCGATCGCCGCGCAGCCCGAGCCGGGAAGACGCTTGTTGCATTCGGTAAATGCCGGGTCGTAGAAGTAGTAGCAGCGGGTCCGCTGCAGCAGGTTGCCGCCATCGGTAGCCATGTTGCGCAGCTGAGCCGATGCGCCGGAAAGAATGGCCTGGGCCAGCATTGGGTACTGCGCTCGCACCACGGGGTGTGCCGCGGTATCGCTGTTGCGGGCGGTAGCCCCAAGACGCAGGCCGCCGTCCGGCAGTGCCGTAATTTCCGCCAGCGGCAGGGGATTGATGTCGATCAGTTCGGCAGGGCGCTCGACTCCCTGCTTCATCAGGTCGATGAGATTGGTGCCGCCGCCCAGCACCTTCGCGTTCTTGCCCGAGGCAAGCGCCTGGACAGCCGCTTCCGGCGCGACGACACGTTGAAATTGAAATGGGTTCACGAGGGAAAACTCCTTGCTCTCTTGCTTCGGTTGGCTCTGGACTGGCGTTGGCTTTGCGCTGGCATCAGCTCTGGGCGGTCCTGCTGCGATAGGCCTGCTGCACAGCTGCAACGATTCCCGGATAGGCTCCGCAGCGGCACAGGTTGCCGCTCATGCGCTCCTTGATCTCCGCGGTCGTCAGCTCCACCGGGCCGGTCTTTGCCAGGTCAGCGGTCAGGTAGCTGGGCTCGCCTTTCTGTGCTTCGTCAAGCAGCGCCACGGCCGAGATCACCTGCCCAGGCGTGCAGTATCCGCACTGGTAGCCGTCATGCTCCAGGAACGCCGCCTGCACCGGGTGCAGTTCGTCTCCCTTGGCCAGGCCTTCGACCGTGGTGATCGAATCCCCCTGGTGTACCAGCGCCAGCGAAAGGCAGGCGTTGATACGGCGGCCGCCAGCGATCACCGTGCAGGCGCCGCACTGGCCGTGGTCGCAGCCTTTCTTCGTCCCCGTCAAGCCAATCTGCTCCCGCAGCAGGTCCAGCAGGCTGATCCGCGGGTCTACCTGCAGCTGCTTCTTCTCGCCATTGATGGTGATCTCGAGCGGCATGGTCTGCACTGGCATCGTGGCCAGCTTTTCTTCCTGTGCCTGGGCGCTCGCGGAGCCCGGCACGCTGACCGTTGCCAGCCCCCCGGCGAGCAGCGTGGCTCCCTGGAGAAAGCCGCGGCGCGACACCTTTTCTGTCCCGATCGCATTGCCGGGCACCGGCTCCCACGCCTGCCTTTCACCCGGTTCGGCTGCCTGCTCCTCTGTTGCGCAGGGTGCGCCTGCCTGGCGGGCCCGCTGCCCCTGCCGCGCGATCTCGAAATCGTCGCTCATGTCGAAAGCTCCTGGGTCTGTGTCTGAAAGAAGATGAAAAAGAAGCCACGCGGCCGGTGGTGCGTGCGCGCGCTTCGCCGTGAGGCTGGATGGACGTGCGGAATGGTGAGATAGATGCGTGTCCATCCGCACCTGTCGCTGCCTGTGTTTCTGCTGTCGAAGTCGGCTTGCAAAGTCGTTGCATGTCGCGGATAAACACGCAGACCAGGGGCGGCTGCCGCCATATCGCGGAAGAAATTCGGCGGCATGGAAGACGAAGATGCACACTGCCACATGTGTGCGGCGCCCAACCAGTGGTACGACGAAGATTGATCCTGAGCGCGGCCGAAGCACATGCGGCTGATCCTGGACTGGTCAGGTACCGCGCGGCCCGCCGCCAGTTCAAAAGACCCACATAAACAAATAAAAAGGGGTCATCCTCAGGATGACCCCGGAACTTCTCTAACGAAAACTCGCCACCCGCGAGCACGGCGGCATGCAGCTGCGGAGAGTGCAAGCAGAACTACGGCTTGTTCGTACCTCCGCAGCTCGCCCCATCAACAACACTCGTCAGCGCCAGGTTGCTCGCCGCCAGCGCGCGGCTGTAGCAGTGGCCCAGCGTGTCGGTCGACTGGTAGCTCCCGTTGCTCTCGATCGTGCGCGTCAGGATCGCGCCAGACGGATCGGCAGTGTACTGGTCAGTCGAGCCAACCACCTCCTGCGAGCCGCTCGAGTACGTCGCCGCTCCATCCAGCAGCTGCTTCTCGTACTCGAAATCCTGCTGGTATGCATGGACGTACAGGCCGCTTGAGCCGTCCGCGTTCTCGACGGAGTTGTAGTTGAACGTAAGCGGGTACAGCGTGGTCTTCTGCGTTTCCTGCACCATGCCCGCGCTCTCCTTGTCGGTAACCGAGTACGCGCCGCTCGCCTGCGCGAGCTCCTGCGTGTAGAGCAGGTTGCTGACGGTAAGCAGCTGGTAATTGCCGAAGTCGACCGTCTCGTTGATGGTCGTTTTCACCAGGCCATGCGATGTATTCAGGTAGCCGCCCAGGGTGAAGGCCCGCAGCGAGGTAACGAGCGTCTCCCCATGTGCTGTTCCCGTCGCATCCACCGGCGCGGTCGCCTGGATGTACGGGTTGGGCGCCGCGCCCAGACTGTTTTGTGTCAGCGCGCCTGTCACCTGGGTGCTGCCATGGTCGAGGTACAGCAGCAGTGTTCCTGTGACATCGAACTCAGAGTTGGCATTGAAGACGCCCATCGACACAGTGTGCTGCTGTCCATTGGACAAGAGCGCCGCAAACGGCGTCAGGTCGACAAGATAGGGTTTGAAGTTAAGCGTCTGCACGCCGGTGATCGGCTCCCACAGCGCCGGGTCGATGCCGCCGGTATAGATCCACGGGAAGACAGGTGCAATGCCGGCCGGCTGCCCGTCCACGTAGACCTCGGTCTCGCGGAAGCCCGTGTTGCCGCAGTTTTCCAGCTGCGTCGCCACGCTGCTCGGCGAGCAGGTGTACCAGAACTCGTCGCTGGCCTGGCTCTGCGAGAACAGCTCCAGGTAGGCGCCCTCGACATTGCGGGGCAGGCTCGGGAAGGTACCGGTCAGCCGGTCCGTGGTCGTCTGCAGGGCAGTAGTCACGCCGGCAGGGTTGAGCGGCAGCACCGCGTCTGGTTCAGCCGGCGCCGGGTTGGCAGGGTTCGCCGGGTAGAACTGCAGCTGCGCCGTGCCGGTAATCAGGCCGTTATAGTCGACGCCGCCGGAGACGCCGTACAGGTTGTAGAGGGTCGCGACACCGGCCTGCGGCGCGGTCAGCAGCGCGCTTAGGTCGGTAATGTCACGCTCCACATGCCAGGAGGGGCTGAGTGCCGCGCGAGGCTCGGCCGTGGTGCCGAAGTAGACGTTGGCCCCGCCGATAAAGAATTTGGCCGTACGGTCGAACTGCCGGCCCGCCGTGACGTTAAAGTCCGCCGTGAAGACGACCTTGCTCCAGGGACCCGGGCAGGCAGCCGGCGGCGTGTAGGCGAAGTGCTTGTCGCTGAAGTCGATGAACTGCTGCCCGGTGACGAGCGGCACGGTGCAGGGCGTGGTCGAGGGTCGCGTGACGGGCGGTTCCGCGCTCACCGGGTTGGAGGAGCCGACCACAGGAACCGGGCCAACAGGAGTCTGGGCAAGCGCGGGGCCGGCACACAGCAAGGCGCCTGCGAGGATGGGGAAACATGCGGATCGGGGAGAAGGGGTGCAGGGTGCAGGCAAGGTGGCCTCCAGGGAGATGGAAGCCAGCATATCGAATGGATGCGATTGTGCATGCATGAAACTGTGAGTTGCCGGAGAGCCGTAAGACAAGGCCTGTGCAGGAGCTATGTTGAAAGGAGCTTTACGGAGCTTCCATACTGGGCCATGTGCTTATCGACGGTAAGCAGCAGCATTCCTTCCACCTGGGCCTGGGCGATCAGGATGCGATCAAAAGGATCCTTGTGTATGGGCGGCATGAGTTCTACGGCGATGGCGTGGGGACCGGTAACGGGAAGCTCGGTATACCGGTCCGCCAGGAGTTCTCGT
>CAXTEW010000151.1:0-7218 GCA_964243175.1 uncultured Acidobacteriaceae bacterium | reverse complement strand
GCAAGCCCGTCGCCGAAGACAGCCTGCGTCGCAGGCTTGTATAGTTCACAGCCCTGGCAGCGCGGGAGAGCCTCGCGCAAAACTGGCAGGGTATGCTGTTCGGGAACATAGGTATTGGCAAGCAATGCACTTTGCTGTTCCATCATTGATCCCACGCGGCGATCCGCGTCTGTAAGCAGTTGTGGCAGGATATGGAGCTCGGGTAGGTTGGCCCAGTAGCGTGTCGGCATTTCAGCTTTCATCGCCCGTGTATTCAAGCGTGCCGGGTTAAAGATCGAGCTGTAATACGAACGCCACATGCCCTCGAGCTCATCCTCAGGGGGAGCCGCCGAGCGCGGGACGCCGGGTCCCCAGGTGACGCTGTGTGTTTCCGGGTCCCAGCTTGCAGATGCATAGTCCGTCAGGATCGTCCACTGCATGACGGCGAAGCGCTCCACGAAAAAAGGCACGGCAAGCGCAAGAATGCGGTGATCCGGCCGGTACCAGGCGATGTAATGCTCGCGTGCTTCGGACTCCACCATGCGAAAGCGAAGGAAAGCGTGCATCTTGTGGAGGTCGCGGCGCACGTGGTGATCCATCCGGCGCATGCGTGCCACGTCTTCGTCCAGCTCGTTGCTCATCAGCGAGCGCGTCAATTGTAACCGCCACAGTACCCGGTAAAGCAGCTGCCACCGGCCCGGGTCACTATGGCAGGCGACGATCTCTGCAAGCTCCAGAAATGCCTTGGGCACGGATGGCTGCGCGATGCTGCGGGAAGGGTCGGGCTGCGGCCTGGCGGCAAAGCCAAGCGTCAGTGCCAGGTCATCCTCTTCACTGATCAGCTCAATCTCATCGGGCGCGATGCCGTCGCGCAAAAGCTGCCGGGCTTCCGCACGCCAGGCCTGGAACTCTGGTGCGATCCTCTGGCGATAGCAGATGCCGAGGCTCATAGCTGCCCGGTGCTGGCGCCAGCGGCCGCGTCAAAGAGCTGCATCTGCGCGGGCATCAGCACGGCTGTGGGCAGGGCCAGTGAGTCAAGCGCCGTGGACGCAATCGCCAGGTGGTCCGTGGTCGTGACAAATGGTGACACTGTTTTCAATCGCACATTCAGCTTGCGAAGATCCTCCAGAGACAGTGGGTGATAGGCGCGTATCCGCAGGATCCGCTCAACGTTGCGGTAGCCGATGCCGGGGACACGCAGCAGCACCTCGCGCGCAGCCTTGTTCACGTCCACGGGGAAGAACTCGCGGTGGGCAAGTGCCCAGGTAAGCTTGGGGTCGCGCTCCAGGTCGAGGTTCGGCTGCTCCGGCGTGGTTAGTTCTGCCCCCTTGAAGCCGTAATACCGCATGAGCCAGTCGGCCTGGTACAGCCTGTGCTCGCGTACCATCGGCGCGGGTTTAAGCGGCAGCCGCGCGTCGCCAGAAGGGAAGGGACTAAAGCCAGAGTAGTAAATCCGGCGCAGGTCGTATGTTCCATACAGGTGTGAGGCAGTCGCGAGAATCTGCTGGTCTGTGGATGGTGTGGCACCAACGACCATCTGGGTACTTTGACCAGCCGGCGCAAAGCGAGGCGCAGCGTGCCGCGGCGTAGAAGATGCCGGCAACGTGGATCGAGCCGTCGTGATTGTTCGCTTCCGCTCTTCTTCTGCCTCGGTCTTGTGTTCGAAGATCTGCGCCATGGTGCCTTCGATCGTGTCGACCTTCTTGTCAGGCGCAAGTTGGACAAGATCCTGCTGGGTCGGCAGTTCCATATTCGCGCTCAGCCGGTCGGCTACCTTGCCCGCGCGTTCTATCAAGGCCTCGCTTGCGCCCGGGATCGCCTTCAGGTGGATGTACCCGCCGAAGCTGTGTACTTCGCGCAGCGTGCGCGCTACCTCGATCAACTGTTCCATGGTGTAGTCGGGCGACTGGATGATGCCGGAGCTGAGAAACAGTCCTTCGATGTAATTGCGCTTGTAGAAGTTCAGCGTCAGGTCGACTACTTCCTGCGGAGAGAAGCGGGCACGCTGCACATCGCTCGAAACACGGTTGACGCAGAAAACGCAATCATAGGTGCAGTAGTTGGTCAGCAGGATCTTCAGCAGCGAAACGCACCGGCCGTCTGGGGTGTAGCTATGGCAGATTCCCATGCCATCCGAATGCCCCACCCCTTTGCCATTGCCGCTTCGCTTGGCTCCGGAGCTGGCACAGGATGCGTCGTACTTCGCTGCGTCAGCGAGAATCTCGAGTTTTTGCTGAACCTGCATCATTCGTTTTGGATGTAGCGTGGAGGCTGCTGATCCTTGTTGAAAACAAGGCACTTTGCCCATAGCAAACTGCCGCTTACACGACCCGCGGTTACCGGATCAGAATCCATTGTAGCGAAGAAACGGTGAACATCTCAGCCGTCGGTGCCCAATCGGATTTGCAGCTGTTCCAGCGAAACACCCTTGGTCTCGGGATAGACGAAAAGAACGACAAAGAACTGCAGTACCATCATGGCGCTGAAGAAAACGAAGGGTGCGCCCGCAGAGTGCTTAGCAACAACCGGAAAGGCAAACGAGATGACCGCGTTGGCAATCCAGTGAGATCCGCTGCCGAGTGCCTGTCCCTTCGACCGCACCCGCGTAGGAAAAACCTCGCTGATGTAAACCCAGATCACGGCACCTTGCGAGATGGAGAAGAAGAATATAAAGCCAACAAGCAGCGCCAGCAGCGAGCGTAGATGCTGCTGCGCGAGGAAGATGTAAGCAACGCCGGCGAGGCACACGGCCGTGCCGACCGAGCCTACCAGCAGCAGGGTTTTGCGGCCGATGCGATCGATAACTGTCATGGCGAGCAAGGTGGAGAGCAGATTGACCGCGCCAATGATGACGGATTGCTCGTCGCTCGAGATAGAAGAGAATCCGCCCGAGCGGAAGATGTCATTCAGGTAATAGAGGATGGCGTTGATGCCGGCCAGCTGGTTGAAGAGGCCGATGGAGACAGCAAGAAAGATCGGCAGCCGCAATGTGCGGGTGAACAGTGGCGCATCGCGATGCGCGGCATCGGCATGGATAGCGCCGCGCAACTCGTCCACCTCGGCCTGCGGGCCAGGCGAGCCAAGCAGTCCGAGGGCGGTGCGCGCTTCCTCAACACGACCCTGCGTGAGCAGCCAACGGGCGGAGCGTGGCACGGTGAATAAGAGCAACAGGAAGAGCAGGGCGGGCCCGCCGGCGATGCCAAGTTCCCACCGCCAGGTACGTGTACCGAGGTGCGCTGCAGCAACCAGCGAGTTGGACGCATACGCGAGCAGAACGCCGGCGACGACATTGATCTGGAAAAGGCCGACGAGGCGTCCGCGGATGTTCGCGGGCGCCATTTCTGTGATGTATACGGGCCCCAGGACAGAGGAGCCGCCGATGCCGAGGCCACCGATGAAGCGGAACGCAAGCAGAGAACCCCAGCTCCATGAAAAGGCTGCTCCGAAAGCCGACACCAGGTAGAGGACGGCCATCACTCGCAGCGCTTCGCGTGAACCGATCCGCTGGCCCAGGCTGCCAGAGGTGAGCGCCCCGACGACAGTGCCCCAGAGCGCGATGGACACAGTCAAACCAAGCTGACTGGCGCTCAACGAGAACAGCTGCGTGAGCTGGTGCGTTGTGCCCGAGATTACTGCGGTGTCGAAGCCAAAGAGCAAGCCGCCGAGCGCGCCGACCAATGCACTTTTCAGTAGGAGAGGGTTAAGCCGCATGCGTTGTGTTCTGCTTTCAGGACGTACCGCGGGTGGTGCGCGGTTGCAGGGAGAATACAGGAGGCGAACGTGGTTCTGCGTGTGCTTTCCGCGGGCAAAGGAACGCGTTCAGGGGCGAGAAGGGAAGAGGTGGGTCCGGCCTTCGGTCAGCAGCAGCACGCGGTCAGCGATACCGCGTTGCCGGGCACCGGCCATCAAGCGGCGAGGCGGCTCATCCATGGGCTCCAGAGAAAGCCGGAAAGTACCGTAATGCATGGGGATAAGACATTGGCTGCCGAGATCCGCAAAGGCCCGCAGTGCGTCCTCAGGACTGGTGTGTACGCTGCGGAAGGTATCCGGAGAATAGGCGCCGATCGGCAGAAGCGCGATCTCCGGTCGCAATCTCGAGCCTATCTCCTCGAACCCAGGGAACCATGCACTGTCTCCGCAATGGAAGAGAGAGCGGGCGCCAAAGCGCAACACGTAGCCGCCGTATCCGCGGCTCGTGTCGTTGAAGTAGCGGGCTCCCCAGTGCCGCGCTGGCGTCATCGTGATGCTGAGCGCATCGAGCCCCGGCTCTGCCGGCAGGCTGGTCTCCTCCCAGGTCGCAAGCGTCCGCACTGCACGAAAGCCGAGCCTGTTAACCAGGTCACTTACTCCTTCAGGAACGACCACAACAGGAGCCGCTGCATGGTGATGTTGATTGTTGCGCAGGATGCCGCGCAGTGATCGCAGGTCGAGGTGATCCATGTGCGCGTGCGAAAGCAGCACCAGGTCGATGGGTGGAAGATCGCGCAGCTGCATGCCAGGTTTCCGGCGCCGCTTGAGGACGACCAGAAATTGTGAGAAGACAGGGTCAATCAGGATGCGGCGCGTGGAAGTGGCGCCCCCAATCTCAAGCAGGAAAGAGGAGTGGCCGATCCAGGTAAGGGCCAGCTGGCCCGGTGCGGGTGCAACGGGCCGGTGCTGGTCTCCGGTCATCGGAACCAGCAATGACTCGCGAGCTAACTCGGAGATAAAGCGCAGCTTGCTGATCTTGAACTTGCGGGCGGGTGCAGTATCCATAACTAGTTGTCTCTTGGACGCTGCGGGCGCAGCGTTAGCATCTGGCCGCGCCTGGTTCGTGGGACCAGGCGGACAGTTGCCCACCCTTCGAGTACGCGGGAAGGATATGCGTCAGGATTGGGGCGCCAGGACCGAGGGCGCGGCCTTGGGCGCGTTGTCACCCTTCACCGCCTCGGCCGCTGCGGGGTCCAGTGCCGCTACCGCGGCTTCTGCTGCCTGGAAGCCGATCTTGCTGTGCGCGCCGTCGCAAAAGGGCTTCTTGGTGGAAGCGCCGCAGCGGCATAGTGAAATAGCCGGCTTGCCGGACAGGTCCCACTCGCCCCCATTGCCATCCAGCAGCTTGATAGGGCCTTCAACCCGGAAAGGTCCGTTGGGTCGCACGGTGATGATGACGTCTGCCACGTTTGCTCCTTCTTGACTGCCAATCATTTGCTGTTGAGTGCTGCTCTATGCGGCACACCGATCTGCCGGTACGCACACATGTGATTTTCTGAGTGTAGCAGCGCGACAGAAACAGAGGCGGCTCGCACTGTTGCTGCGAGCCGTCTCTGTTTCCGGAATGCTGGCTTCCCTTCGAACTGGTTAACCCTTCCGGCCCTTCTTTGCCGCACCTGTTTTCTTCTTGATTGCGACTGCCGCGCGTTGTGCACCAGCCCGGGTGGTCTTCTTGGCTGGGGCCTTCTTCGTGCCTGTTTTCTTTGCGGTGGTCTTGGTAGCTGCCGGCTTCCTGGTTGTGGTTTTGGCTGCGGTTTTCGCGCTGCTCTTGGCAGCGCCCTTCTTCGCTGGCGCCGCTGCTGCTCGGCCCGTCGACTTCTTCGCCGGTGCTGCTGCCTTGCCTGTGCCCCGGCGCGCGGCGGTTTTCTGCTCCGTCGCTTTTCTTGCGGAACCCTTTTTTACCGGGGCAGCCTTGGCAGTGGACGCAGGCCTGCCTCCAGCCTTCTTCACCGCATTCTTGCTGCCGGCCGGGCGGCCCACCGACTTCTTGGCTGCCGTCTTCTTGGTTGCGGCCTTGTGCTCAGCAGCTTTGGTCGATGGCGTTTTCCGGCCCGTATTCTTCTTGCCCGAAGAAGGTGGACGACCCACCGGTCTCTTCGCCGGCGCGCCTGTCTTGGCCGCTGTCTTGCGGGTTGTCTTCTTTGCGCTGCTGCTGGCATTCTCCGGGTAGATCAGCCGGTTGAAGTTGCTCTCCGCTCCCTCTGCCGTCACCTCCTGGTACACCAGTTCCAGACCACTCGCGTCGAACTTCTCAAAGAACTCTTCCCACGGTATTTCCTGAAGGTTGGAGTCATTGGCGTTGGTCGCGCCAGGGAATTCGATACGGAGAATACCCGTGCCATTTTCGCTGGTACTTGCCACTTCTGCAGGCTTGCCTCCACGTGACTCCGCCCACTTGCGGATTTCATCGTGGTCCTGTGTTGTTTTCGATAATGCCATTTGTCGCTGTTCCCCCTGTGTCTAACTGCGCCTGCTGTTGTTGTTGCTGCCGCAGGTGCGGTTGCTGTCAGTATCACAGCATGGGATGCAGTGCGTGAAGGGGTGCTTCCAGTCTGCTGTGAAAGAAAGTGTGCGGTGAAGTAAACAGCGCCGCATCCTGCTGCCCGACGGCGCGCATGCGACACGCAAAATTCGGCGATTCTGCTCCCCGTGCGGAAGTGTCACTCGGCAGCATTGCATTGGTTTGGCGGGTCAGCGCTTGCAGCATCTGCCTGCTCGTCCAGCAGGCGCAGCGCCTCGCGGAAACCATGAGGGGTGCCGGTGTCCACATAATGGGTGCCGCCCTGGACAGCAGTGGCCGCCCCGCCAGACTGCAGCCATGCGTTAACCAGTGTGCCGAGATACTCGTCCCGCCGGTCCTTTCCTGACCAGAGCGCGTACAGCGTGTGCAGGATGGCACCATTCATTCGCACCGCGCCCCACACCCAGCAAGACGCTGTACCAGGCTGTTTGACGTCGATGTGCGACACTCGTCCTCGAGCGGGTTTCGCTGCTTTATCCATGCGGGCTGCAGCTGCGTTTCCAGCAAGAATGACCGCGTCAAAAAGCTGTGGCTGCGCTACAGGAAACAGCAGGAAGCCAAGCTCCCCCGGGAGCAGCAGAGAAAAGCCGTCGACCGGAAACCAGATGGTGTCAGGCAGCCCGAGCAGCACCTCATCCTCGCTTCCCACCAGGGGCAGCGCGCGGAAAATTGCATCGCAAAGGCCGGCGGGTTCAGGCTGCACCACGTACACGATAGGAACACCGAGAAAGCTGGCGCCGTAGTACTCGAGGATGTCCGACTTACCCGGAGAAATAACGAAGCACAGGCGCTGAGCACCCGCCCGTATCATGCGCTCCAGCAAATACTCGCTGACGGCTCGCGGCCGCTCCACGGTGCCAGTGGCCTGCACCTCCATGCGCGTGCCTACGGGCAGCAACTCCTTGGAGAAAGCCAGGGGCTGCATGCGGCTGCCGCGGCCTGCCGCGGGAACGATGCCCCACACCACG
>CAXTEW010000150.1:0-7299 GCA_964243175.1 uncultured Acidobacteriaceae bacterium | reverse complement strand
GCTGGAAACTGAAACGGATGTAGAGCAGGATACCGAGAGCGATCAGGCTTCCGAGGCAGGCGTAGGCGATCGTCGATACGGTGAGGATCATTGCCACGAGAATGAGCAGGAAGCTGGCCGAGGAGCGCCAGCGGATGCGGTGCGTCCCCAGGTGCCAGACGAGCAGGGCCATCCCTGTACCCAGGTAAAATGCGACTTCAGACGCTTCAGGCAGGGTGGAGTTGAGACGCCACACTCCTCCTATCTTGTACGCGTCGTAGATGACGTGGCCTGTATTCGTGTAAAGGATGGCGGAGGGGAAGGGGATGTGCACCGTGGCGTTCGCCAGTTGATACATGGAGAAACCGGCGATCCAGACGCAGGCCGTGATGTACCAGTTGATGGCATCGCGCAGTTGTTCCCGTGAGCTGTGCAGGGCAATGAGGTACACGGTGTAGGCCGCCAGTAGGTAGCTCAGCTGCGAGAAGTTACCCATGGTCCACGCCAGGTGACCGCGGCCGTTGCGAGTGCTGAAAACTGGTATGCCGTGGAACAGAAATGGAAAGATGAATGATGACAGCACAGCATAGGTGACGAAGCAGAGCAGGGTGTAGAAAGCAGCTCGGTTCAGCCCGGGGATCGCCTTCCACTTCATTCGTCCTGTCAGGATCTTGATGGGAAGACAGATCACCAGGGCAAGGATCCAGGGCGAGATCGGCGAGCCCGCTATGTTGAGTGCGGAAGCGGCGTCAAAGATCGAAGTGAACAGGACAATGGGCAGGATTTCGCCCTTGGTACGCCACCACAGAAAAGCAATCAGAACAAGTAGAGGGATCGTCGAAGCAGTCATCGCTGGCTTTCTAATCGGAAGGTGAAACGCCGGGGTACCTAGTAGGCACCCTCGGTGAACAGAACAGTCTTGATGGTTCGGTAAAGGATGTAGAGGTCCATCGCTACCGACCAGTTACGCACGTAGTACTCGTCAATCTGTGTTCGCTTTTCGTAGGTCGTGTTGTTGCGGCCCGAAATCTGCCACAGCCCCGTGATGCCCGGCGTGACACGGCGGTAATGCTGGTACCGCCGCCCGTAGCGGTCCACTTCGGCCATGACGATCGGTCGCGGACCGACCAGGCTCATCTGGCCGGAAAGCACATTCCACAGCTGCGGCAGCTCATCCAGACTGGTCTTGCGCATGATCCGGCCAATCCTGGTGACACGCGGGTCGCGCTTCAGTTTGCGATCACGCTCCCACTCGGCGCGGAGTGCCGGATCCTTCTCGAGATGCTCCTCAAGAACTTCATCCGCGTTCATCACCATCGACCGAAACTTCCAGGCGGTAAACAGGGTATGATCTCTGCCGACCCGGCGCTGCCCGTAGAAGATGGGGCCCCGGGAGCTGACCCGGACGCCAAGGATCAGCAGCATCATGATAGGCAGAAGCGATAGTGTGACGAGCGAGGTCACGACGAGATCAAAGGTGCGCTTGAGCAGCCGTGGCATGGTCTGCGACAGACGCTGCTCGATCTCGAGTCCCAGCATGCCACCCAGATCTTTCGCGGAGACCCACAGGCTTGACATGCCGGCAATATCAGGCAGCACCAGTACGTGGTGAAAATGTTGCGAGTACTCGTTCAGTATCTCTTCGAGCTCGCGGGCCTTCAGCTGCGGCATGGCCAGGATGGCGTAGCAGCCGGGGTTTTTCGAAGCCAGCTGTGCGGCATACTTGAACTCACCCGTGAACAGGCCGCCTGCGCCGCCTGTGTCCGGTGTCAGCGCGTGCTCGTCGAGCAGCGCTATCGGGCGCAGACCAAGGGTAGGCTGATCGCTGAGTATCTTCAGCATGGCCTCGCCAGTCGCGTTAGCACCGAAGATCACTGTCGGAACGCCCCACCACGGCTGCTTCGAACCGAGTGCCCTCACCGCGCGCCGGCTGATTGGCACCAGGGCCAGAGTCAGAAGCCATGCCAGCACGAAAGCGACGCGGGAGTAGCTGCTGCCAATTTTGATAAAGAAGGTGGACACGATGAGCAGCAGGTAGGAAAGCGTCACCGCGTGGAGCATTTTGCGAAACTCTTCAATGGCATTGGCGGCAATGCCCGGGTACAGATCGAGCGCCGAAAAGACGAGAAAAAACAGGGGCAGACCGGTAAGCAGCGGAATGTAAGCCGCCGGTTCAAAGTGCCCGTGGAAAACAAAGCGGACTGAAACAGCAACACAGCCAGCAAACAGCACGGCAAGGCCATCTGCAGCCACCAGGGCAGAGATGGTGAGCGTCCGTTTGCAGCCGATGGCCGGAACAGCAGAGGAGGCAGAGTAGTGAGAAGCGAGGGTGGAATACGTGCTCATGGATGCGACCTCTTGCTGTGCGATCAGGCGTTTGCGAGCACCACTGCTTCCAACAGGGCTCGGACAAAAGCAGAAGCCCAGGGCTTCCACCAAAAAATGTGCATTAATGCAGAAGTGCTGCAGGTAGCAAGGGCTCGAAATCCCGGCCATCCGCTGGATCGCTCGGCTCATAGGCGAGAGCGGGCAGATGCTGTTGATGGGTAGAAGCATTCTGTGTCGCTACTGCTTCCTTGACGATCGCACTGAAGCGTGCAACAAAGTGCTCTTCAGAGAACATGGCAGCCCGTGCTCGCAGCTGCTCATGCGAAAACTCATCTGCCCGTGCTTCAAAGCGCCGCATGGCATGTTCCAACGATTCCGTCGTGGGCTTGTCGAAAAACACGGCAGTGTCCGGCGTCATGGAGTCAAGAATGCCGCCTTCGGCGAGCGCGATCACAGGGCATCCACACGCAATGGCTTCGAGGGGCACGATTCCGAAATCTTCGACCCCGGGGAAAAGCAGCGCGCGCGCCTTGCGGTAGTAGTCGACCAGGGCATCATCATCGGCGAAGCCGGTGAAAGCAACGTCCGCGCCGAGGCTGGTGGCAAGGGAGCGAAGCCTGGCATCTTCAGGGCCGCGGCCCACGATGGTGAGCTTCCGACCGAGGTGGGCACATGCACGAATGGCGTGATCTACCCGCTTGTACGGCACCAGGGCAGACACGACCAGGTAGCGGTCTCCTGGTTCCCGAACAGCAGCGCCGTAGCGGGTGACGTCGACCGGCGGAGGCAGCACTTTCGCGGTCCGGCCGTAGATGCGTTTCACCCGCTCTGCCACATAGGTTGAGTTCGCGACGAACAGGTCGACCCGGTTGGTTGTGCCCTGGTCATACCGCCGAAGCAGCGACGCGATCGGGGCGAAGATGAGGCGCGAAGCAAGGGAGCCCATCCTTGCCGGCCCAAAATACTCGTCAAACAGGTCCCAGATATACCGCATGGGGGTGTGGATGTAGCAGATATGCAGGGGCTGCCCAGGGCCCTGGCGCTGCACCATGGCTTTGGCCACGGCATGCGAGGTGGAAATGACAATATCGACGTCGGCAGCCTTGTTCAGCTCGGCGAAGAGAGGGAAGAGCGGCAGGTACGAGCGATAGTGCTTGGTAGCCCGCGGCATATGCTGTAGCAGGCTCGCATGTATCGGCCGGTTCTCGATAGTCGCTGAAACCGACCCTCGGGTATGCAACAGCGTCCACAGTGAGGCATCTGGAAAGATTCCGCAAAGCGCTTCAAGGACCTTTTCGCCCCCGCGCATGCCAGTCAGCCAGTCATGTACGAGTGCCACCCGGCGACCTCCAAGCAGCGAGTCGAGTTCTCGATCCGGGGGCAACACAAACGTTTGCGGCCGCCGGCTCATGCCATGCTCCAGCGACGCGACCCAGACCGAACATCCACCTGCTGCGCCAGCAGGGCCCGTTGCAGCACGTCCTCTGTCCGGCGCGCGGAATCGTCCCAGCAGAAGCGACGGCTTTGTTCGAGGGAGGGAACATAGGGCGCAGTCGCGGCATTTTCTTTCGGCATATGGCGGATGATCATGGCGGCAAGCCCGGCGACGTCCAGAGGATCGACGTAGACAGCTGCCTCCCCGCCAACCTCGGGCAGGGACGTGGTATTGGAGGTGATGGCCCGCAGGCCGCAGCTCATGGCTTCGAGCAGTGGCAGGCCAAAGCCCTCGGCGAGTGAAGGAAAGAGGAAGAGAGACGCCCCGGAGTAGAGACCGGCCAGGTGCTCTTCCGGCACATAGCCGGTGAAGTGGACCCGCGCGGGGATACCGGCCAGCGTTTGCTTGCCGTAGACCGCTGCATCTGGCTGCTGGCCGGCCAGGACCAGCCACACCGTGTCTGGGAGCGATTGTTGTGCTTCGCGCCACGCCGCAAGGATGGTAGGCAGGTTCTTTCTTGCCTCGAGGGAGGAAAGAGAAAGAATGTAGTTGCGCGACGGCAGGGCCAGTGCGGCTCCCGTGTGCGCGGCCTGGATGGGGCTGGTCAGCCGAATCGACTCGCCTGGCCCGTTGTGCACCACCGTCACCTCTTCCGGATCCCGTCCAAGCACCCGCACGATACGGTCCTTGGTGTAGCTGGATACGGCGATCAGGTGAACAGCGCGGGTGGAGAGCCGGCGGAACATGAAGTCGTACCAGCGCGCGTAGGCAGCGGAGTACCACTCCGGGTGTTCAAGTGGAAACAGGTCATGCAGGGTAAGCACCTGCCGCGCATAGGAGAGTGGTCCAGAGCCCGTCGGGCTCCAGATGAGACGGCCAGCAGCCAGCCGTGGCAACACAACCTGCTCCCACAGGTGACCTGCGGCGCCCTTGCCGCTGGCCGGTTGCAGCATGGTGGGTGTACCGTGCAACCGGGA
The DNA here is from genome assembly GCA_964243175.1 of uncultured Acidobacteriaceae bacterium. Taxonomy (GTDB): domain Bacteria; phylum Acidobacteriota; class Terriglobia; order Terriglobales; family Acidobacteriaceae; genus EB88. The sequence continues at coordinate 2,580 of CAXTEW010000150.1, read as the reverse complement.
GGAGATTTCGCGCGCGTACCGCTGAATCCCGGTCACACGGTGGGCCAGGAACCGTGCGTTCACGACATAGCCTGCGGTGCTGGTGGAAGTGCTCATCTGGTCGCCTCCTCGCCACGCTGTCGTCTAGCTCGCACTGAGTGCGTGCTCGGTATCGTATTGCCCGTAGACGCCGTAGTGCTGGTACATGGAACTCATCTCGCGACGCACCTTGTTCAGGACCAGGCCAAGCACGTTCACATCCAGCCGGTGCAGCGTCCCGAGCGCCGCGGCGACCGCCTCCCGGTCTGTTGAGCCTGCCTGAGTAATCAGGATGACGCCATCGGCGGCGCAGGCAATTTGGATTGGCTCAGCGAGGCCCAGCATGGGAGGCGCATCGATCAGCACCAGGTCGTAGTCCTGGGCTGCCTCGTTCAGCAGCTTGGGCATCGTGGTGCCCACCAGGTGGGAGGCCTTCTGGAAAAGATGGCCAGCGGTCACAACATGCAGGTTCTCAATCCCTTCGATCGGCTGGCGCACATCGTTGATACTGCAGCCGTCCAGAATGACCTCGGCCAGGCCCGCGCTGTTCTTGAGAGCGAAGTGAGTGTGCTGCGAGGGGCGCCTGAGGTCAGCGTCAATCAGCAGTGTTTTCCGGCCCTGCATGGCATGCGCAATCGCCATATGTGCGGTGCAGGTGCTCTTGCCTTCCCCGGCGAGAGCACTGGTAACTAGCAAGGACCGTAGGGGCTCCCGGCTGCGCTCGAGCAGCACCAGGGAACGCATCGTGCGGATCGCCTCGGTGTACGCGTCCTGAGAGCGGCTCCAGTCCAGCGGTGTCTGCTTGCGCGCGCTCTGTACCGGGTCTCCGCCCTTGAGCAGAAGCTGCCGGCCAGCCGGCTTCAACTGGTGCACGTCCGGCAGAACACCAAGTACTTCGATGTTCAGGGCGCGACGGGCCTGGTCTGGATCCCGCATGCTCTTGTCGAACATATCGGCTATCAACACCGCACCGATGGACCCAACCAGCGAGATGAAGAAACCGAGAAAGATGAAAATCGTCTTCTGCGGGAAAACCGGGGAAGATTGCGGACGGGCTTCATCCGCGATGCGGATCGCGCTGTTCTGGAAGCCGGAGTTGATGCCCGCTTCCTTGATCTTCGAGAAAAGCTCGTTGTAAAGCGTCTTGTTTGCTTCTGCGTCGCGCTTCAACTGCTGATACTGGATGGAGCTGACGTTCAGCTTGTCCGCTTCGTTCTTGGCCTCGGCCAGCGCGTTGCGCAGCATCGCCTCGTGGGCGGAAGACTGCGAATAGTCGGATTGGATTCGCTTGCCGATATCTGCCCGCGCACTCTCGTACTCTCGCGTCACTTCTGCGAGTTCGTTGGCGGCGCGCTTGTAGTCCACGTAATTCGGCCCGTAGACGGTCTTCAAGGTGGCAAGCTTCTGCTGTGCCTCCTGCATCTTTTCCTGCAGTTTGGAAAGCTGTTCAGCCTGGCTCGAAATCTCGAGCGCCGCAGGGTTCCCCGACTGGATCGCCTTGTATGTCGTTTCCTTCTTGATCCGGTCGTTTTCCGCTTCGGTGTACTCGGTATTCAGCTGCAGCACCCGGGCGGCCAGGATGCTGGTCTGCTGCTCCGGATCGATGACGCCCAGCTGGCGTTCATACGCGGAGAGAGCCTCGGCGCTCTGGGTCATGTTGCCCTTGAGATCGTCGAGCTGCTGTTCCATAAAGCCGGAAACCTTCATCGAGCCTCGGACACGCATTTCATAGGCCTCGGTGATGTAGGTCTGCGCCACTGCATTCGCCACATCCGCTGCCTGCTGCGCATTCTTGGAGCGGTAGGTTACGCGCAGCAAAAGGCTGTTGGGCGGATGGGTAATGGTGAGGCCCTTGAGCGAGACAGCACCCTTGGGCAGCGTCACCTTGCCATCCTTGCCGACCGGCAGGAGGTTGTACTTGATCGCTACGGGACGAAGCACCGCATCGGACTGGATCAGGTCCATCTCTGTCGTCAGGAACTCTTCCACGTCGCTGGTGCTCTGCGATCCGGCATCCTGGCCCAGTACGCTTGAAGGCACCTTATTATCGACCGCGATGCGCACGGTTGCCTCGTAGACCGGCGTAACCAGGAAGCATCCGAGGGTGATCAGCCCGGTACACACCACGACCGCAAGCGCGACCTTCCACCAGGCACGCCGCAGCAGCCAGAGGTAGTGCTGCATGGGTAACAGTTCATCCGGCTCGGCGTGAGCCGGCGCGGCTGTGTACGTCAGCATCTGGGTGTTGCTTGAAGCGGGCAGGATCTTTGGCTTGTTGTTGTAGACGGATGGCATGTAAACCCTCGTGGGAACGTTGCTCTTATATGGGTGAGGAAGGACCAGGCGGAACAGAACCCAGTCCTAAATTCTTGCAAGTCTTACCGGAGAAACGAAGGAACAGCAGCAGTGCTCTTGGTGGACGGGCACCATTACTTGTAAATCAGCATACCGGCGGCTGCCGTGGTCCCAAAGCCCGCAAGCGCCGCCAGGACCTTGGCCGTCATGCGTTTGCCATTGTCATCTGGCACATACAGGATGTCGTCCGGCTGCAGCATGACATCC
>CAXTEW010000149.1:0-7344 GCA_964243175.1 uncultured Acidobacteriaceae bacterium | reverse complement strand
CAGGATGACCCGGGTATGAGAGCGCTCAGGATGACCCGGGTATGAGAGCGCTCAGGATGACCCGGGTATGAGAGCGCTCAGAATGACCCGGGTGTCAGAGCGCTCAGGATGACCCCGGGTGACCAGGATGACCCGGTTGATGCGGCATGAAAACTCTGGATTTGATCGCGAAGGACCAGATCGATGGGTGCCCCACATCTCGCTTCTGAGATGTGGGGTCCCGGATGCTGGTCTTTCCCCCGCGCCCGTGCTGGCGCCGCTTACGCGACGCCTGCCAGCTGCCGCAGCACGTACTGGAGGATGCCGCCGTGCTGGTAGTACAGGATCTCTCCCGGCGTATCGATCCGCACGCGCACCGGAAAGCTCCGTTCGGACCCATCGGGTGAGGTCGCGCGCGCGATCAGCACGTGACCAGCCTGCAGCTTGTTTTCAAGCAGCATCTGCAGCCCGGGGAAGTCGAAGACCTCTTCGCCGGTGAGGCCGACCGAAGCCACCGACTCGCCGGCTGCGAACTCCAGCGGCAGGATGCCCATGCCGATGAGGTTCGAGCGGTGAATGCGCTCGTAGCTTTCGGCGACCACGGCGCGCACCCCGAGCAGCTTCGGCCCCTTTGCCGCCCAGTCGCGCGAGGAGCCTGAGCCGTATTCCTTCCCAGCCAGGATGATCAGCGGCACGCCATGACGGGCATACTCCTCCGCTGCGTCAAAGATGCTCATCACCGTTCCCGCTTGGGGACCATCGCCCCCGGCGTCGATGAGCAGGCGGGTAACCCCGCCCTCCGTGCCCGGCGCGAGCCGGTTCTTCAGGCGCACGTTGGCAAAGGTTCCGCGCACCATCACTTCATGGTTGCCGCGGCGCGAGCCATAGGAGTTGAAGTCCGCAGGCGCGACCCCGTGGTCCTTGAGGTACAGCCCAGCTGGCCCGTTTGCCTTGATCGCGCCCGCCGGGGAGATATGGTCGGTTGTGACCGAGTCGCCGAGTACCGCGAGCACACGCGCCGCGTGTATATCGCGAACAGGCGCGGGGGTGACTGGCATCCCGTCGAAGTAGGGCGCGCGCCGGATGTAAGTGGAGTCCGGCTCCCAGCCGTAGGTGTCGCCCGCTGCAAACTGCAGCTGCTGCCAGTTGCTGTCGCCTGCCGTGACCGTCGCGTACTCGCGGCGAAAGGAGTCGCTCGTCAGCGAAGCGCCGACCACCTCGGCGATCTCCGCCTGCGACGGCCAGACATCCCGCAGAAAGACCGGCTTGCCCCCGTTTCCGATGCCGAGCGGCTCGGTTTCTAGGTTGCGCTGGATATTGCCCGCGAGCGCATACGCGACCACCAGCGGCGGCGACATGAGGTAGTTGGCGCGGACATCCGAGTTGATGCGCCCCTCAAAGTTGCGATTGCCGCTCAACACCGAAACAGCCACAAGCCCGTGCTCATCGATCGCCTCGGAGACATCAGGAGGCAGCGCGCCCGAGTTGCCAATACACGTCGTGCAGCCATAGCCGATCACGTGGAAACGCAGCTTTTCAAGGTACGGCAGCAGGCCCGCCTGCTTGTAGTAATCGGTCACGACGCGGGAACCCGGCGCAAGCGAAGTCTTGACCCACGGAGGCATCGACAATCCGCGCTCCACCGCCTTTTTCGCCAGCAGCCCGGCCGCCACCATTACCGCCGGGTTGCTGGTGTTGGTGCAGGAAGTAATCGCCGCGATCACAATCGATCCATGGCCAAGGTATTTCTCGGGATCAATGCCAAACCGCTCCCGCACCGAGTTGAAATAAGTCACCTGCGGTGAGGCTGGCGTGGTGCTTGCACGGTCTGGTTCGGTGGGCCTTCCGTTGGTCGGCAGTGGCTCCCCTGAAGGCGTCTCAGCCGCCGTTGGCGTCAGGATCTGGGTCAGGATCGATTCATCTTCCTCAGACGGAACCAGCTTGCCGGGTTCGGGCGAAGCCTCGGTGCTTTCGACATCGCCATCCACGGATGTGTGCCCACCCTCACCTTCCCAGCGCTGGCCCTGGCGCTCACCAAACTGGCCTGCCTTCGGTCCGAACAGCGACGGCAGCTGCTTCAGGAAGTCCGCCGAGGTATCGCCGAGAAGCACCCGATCCTGGGGCCGCTTGGGGCCGGCGACGCTGGGCTGCACGGTGGCCAGATCCAGCTCGAGCGCGGAGGTATACTCCGCCGCCGGCGTGTCGGCTGTGTGGAATAGCCCCTGCTCCTTGTAATAGGCCTCGACCAGCGCCACCTGCTCCTCGGGCCGGCCGGTCAGGCGCAGGTAGCGCAGCGTCTCCTCGTCGACCGGGAAGATGCCGCAGGTCGCGCCATACTCAGGAGCCATGTTGGCGATGGTCGCGCGATCGGCCAGCGACAGGGCGGCCAGCCCGGGCCCGTAGAACTCCACAAACTTGCTGACGACGCCATGCTTGCGAAGCATTTCGGTCACCGTCAGCACCAGGTCGGTCGCGGTCGCGCCCTCGCGCAGCTTGCCTGTAAAGCGGAAGCCCACCACCTGCGGCACCAGCATGGACACGGGCTGGCCCAGCATCGCTGCCTCGGCCTCGATGCCGCCAACACCCCAGCCCAGCACGCCCAGGCCATTGATCATGGTGGTGTGGGAGTCGGTGCCGACCAGGGTGTCTGGATAGGCATACTGCTCGCCGTCGATCTCGATGGTGAAGACGCCGCGCGCCAGGTACTCCAGGTTCACCTGGTGGCAGATACCCATGCCCGGCGGCACCGCGCTGAAGTTGCGAAAGGCGCTCTGCCCCCACTTCAGAAAGGCGTAGCGCTCGCGATTCCTCTGCATTTCCAGCAGCGAGTTGACGCCGTACGAGCCAGTGGTGCCGAACTCGTCCACCTGGACCGAGTGGTCGATCACGAGCTCAGCCGGCTGCAGGGGATTGATCTTTTCCGGATCGCCCCCCAGCACCTTCATGGCGTCGCGCATGGCCGCCAGGTCGACAATCGCGGGCACCCCGGTGAAGTCCTGCATGAGCACGCGGGCAGGCATAAAGGCGATCTCGCGCGTGGGCACGGCCGCCGGGTCCCAGTTGGCGAGGAACTGGATATCGGCCGCTGTCACGCTGACGCCGTCCTCGCGGCGCAGCAGGTTCTCAAGCAGGATGCGCAGTGAGTACGGCAGGCGCTGGAGGTTCACGCCGCGCTCGGCAAGGGCCTGCAGCCGGTACACCTGGTAGGTCTTGTCGCCTGAAGCGAAAGCAGCCCGGGCTTTGTAGCTGTTGCTGATGCTCCCGGTAGCGGCGGCGGGGGTGCTCATGCTGGTATGTCCTTTTGTCAGAGAGAAATGCAGAAAGCCAGAACGGGGGCTAGCGAGCAGCGCGGCCGCGGTCATGGCGCCCACGGCGAAAACGGATCGGCGAGCCTCTGCGCGCGAGGTTTTGCATCGTCGGCTCATTCTAGCCTGCTGCTTCCACGGCACGCATGCCTGTGAGCGGACCTGCCTGTACGTCGGCGTCGCTGGTTCTGAAAGGAGTGGCAATCGCTGCATCCAGCGCTGCCCTGGCCTCGTCTTACCAGCACATGCGTCCAGTCCCCCTGCTGCTTCTTTCCCTGCTGCCTGTGCCTGCACTCGCGCAAACAACCATGCAAGCCGCGGCGCCCCGGCCGGTGATTGTCGGGTACCTGCCGCAGTGGGGCCTGTATGGCACCCCGCCGTGGTCGGCGCAGCAGCTGGTCACGAGCGGGTCCGCTGCCCTGCTTGACCAGATCAATTACTCGCAGGCCTTTATCGTGAACGGCAAGTGCACGGTGGCCGACCCCAATGCCGACCTGGTGCACCCCTACACTGCGCAGACCAGTGTCGACGGCACGGCCGATGCCCCCGACAGCGCGGCGCCCGTGCTACGGGGCGAGTTTCACCAGCTGCAGGAGCTGCAACGCCGGTACCCTCGTATCCGCATGCTCATCTCGATCGAAGGCAAATCGTCCGCGTTTGCCGATGCCGCGCAGCCGGAGAAGCGCGCCGCCTTTGTCGCATCGTGCATCGATGTCTTTCTTCGCGGCAACTTCGCGCCGGGCATCAGCGCTCCCGGATTGTTTACCGGTATCGACCTCGACTGGGAGTACCCGAATGGCGCTGCTGTCAACGGCCAGACAGATGGCGCTAACTTCAATGCGCTGCTGCTCGAGTTCCGGCAGCAGATGGATGCCTATGCCGCGGCAACACATACCCATCCCATGCTGACGATTGCCTCCGCACCCGGGCTGGGACGCTATCCGGGGGTGGACTGGCCGCTGGTCGCGAAAACGGTCGACCAGGTCGGCCTGATGAATTACGACTACAACGGGCCCTGGCAGAAGCTCACCGGCATCCTTGCGCCGCTTTACCCGATCCCGGGCGTGATCCGGGAAAGCGGCAACGTCGATGGCACGGTCAGCGAGTACGAGGCGGCCGGCGTCCCTGCGTCCAAACTGCTGCTCGGCGTACCTTTTTACGGCTACCACTGGTCCCAGGTCACGGATCCGGGCACCCAGCATGGCCTGGGAGTGGCCGGGCAGTCAGAGCGTGGCGACTCGCCGTACCGGGAGCTCGCCGCACTGCCAGGCACGGTGTACCGCGACCCCCATTCGCAGGCGCCGTGGATTTACGACGGCAACACTTTCTGGACGTTCGACGACCCGGTTTCGGCGGCGGCGAAGGCCTCCTACACGCGCGAGCAGGGGCTGGGCGGCATGATGATCTGGGAGCTGAGCGGGGATACGCCGGACGGGGCGTTGCTGAAGGCCATGCATCGCGGGCTTGCGCCAACCGCCCAGCCGACCGGACTGCCTGGTCGCCGGCCCGCGAGCATGAGCGGTGAAGTGTCACGCTAGCGGCGCTGTGCTGCGCTGTTGCCGAGCATCGCGAAAGCCCACCAGCCTCCCTGCTGAGGCACCATGCAAGAAGCCACGCGAGTGGCCGCCAGCCGCGCAGGCGGTCTAGCCGGTGCCCGTGGCGAGCTGCCACAGCAGCATCACGTTGAGCGCAATAATGACCGTTGCGATGGCCCAGCCGAGACGTCGGGTCAGCGTCGTGTTCACGAAGCGTTCCATGACGCCCTTGCGGCTGGTCAGCAGAAGCAGGGGAATCAGCGCGAAGGGCAGCGCAAAGGAAAGCACGACCTGCGAAAGGATGAGGATCTTGAGCGCGTCAAGCCCGCACGCGATCACGATCAGCGAGGGGATCAGCGTGAGCAGCCGGCGCAGAAAGATGGAGAAGCGAATCTGCAGGAAGCCTTCAAGCACTACCTGCCCCGCCATGGTGCCGACCGTGGCGGAGGACAAGCCTGAACAAAGCAGGGCAAGCGCGAAGATGGTCGCCGAGGCCGGCCCCAGCAGCGGGCCAAGTGTTTTGTGGGCATCCTCGATCGACATGTCGCCACGCAGGTGCAGGCTGCCGAACGCAGAGGCCGCAACGATGACCATGGCAGAGTTCACCAGCCATGCGCCGTTCATGGCGACAAACAGGTCGAGCTTTTCGTAGAAGAGCAGCCGTTTGCGGGAGAGAAAGTTGTGCCGCGGCAGGTCGAGCCGCGGCGCCTGCTCCAGGACCCGCGGCTGCACCAGCGACGAATGCAGGTAGACCACGTGCGGCATCACGGTGGCGCCCAGCATGCTGACCGCTGAGTAAATGCTGCCGCGACCCACGTGCGGTACCAGGATATTGAGCGCAACAGTGGACCACGAGGGATGGACCAGCGCCATTTCTGCTGCATAGCAGATGCCGATCACCGCAACGAACCCGATGATGACTACTTCCAGGCTGCGGAAGCCGCGGGTTTCGAGTGCCAGCAGCGCAAAGACGAAGACGGTCGCGATCAGGGCAGCGAGGAAGAGTGTTTCTGTCCGTGTCCAGCCATGGGCCAGGAACCATGGCCCGAAGAGCAGGTAGAAGCCCAGCGCGGCGCCGAGGAATTCCGCCAGATCGGTAGCCAGCGCTCCGACTTCGGCAGCCAGCCACAAAAGAACGGTCGTCCGCCGGGAAAAATGCTCGCGGCAGTTCTGTGGCAGCGTCCTGCCTGTTGCGATTCCCAGTTTGGCCGATAGGTACTGGATAAGGATCGCCATGGCATTTGACCACAGCAGCACCCAGAGGAGCTGGTTGCCGAACCGCGCACCGGCGGCGAAGTTCGTGGCGAAATTACCGGGATCGATATACGCGATGCTCGCGACAAATGCCGGCCCCATGTGCAGCAGCAGGCGCTTCGTGTGCCGCGTCCGGGGACGTGGCTGCATCCTGGTCGAAACTGGCAGCGTCTGGGCGGCTTCCGGCACTGCTTCAGTATAGGGGCCTCAGAAAAGGGGCAGGACCGCCTGCGCGGCTGGCAGCCACTTCGTGGCGTGTCCTCGCGGGTGCTTGCCCTGCGAACGACGTGGCTCTCCCGTTGGTCGAGATCCTGGGAGGCTGTACCCGACCAACGGGAGGACTGCAGATGGTCGACTGCAAGCACCACAAGCACGCGCCACGAAGTGGCCGCCAGCCGCGCAGGCGGTCTCGCGCTTCTACAATCGGACCATGAGCGATTTAGCAGAACTGGCAAGCCCGGACGTCCTGGCGCGCGCACGCAGGATCAAGGTGTTCCTGATGGATGTGGATGGCACGATTACGGATGGCGGCGTGTGCCTGATTGCTGGGGTGGATGCGGCGGGCAACAGCATTGTTTCGGAGATGAAGGTGTTCGATGCGCAGGACGGCCAGGGACTCTCGCTGGCGCACACCATGGGGATCCAGACCGGCTTCATTACCGGTCGGCGCTCACCGGCGGTGCAGCGCCGGGCTGACGAGATGAAGGTGGCGCACGTGTACCTTGGCCAGGCGAAGAAGACACAGGCTTTCGAGGAAATTCTTGAAAAAGCCGGCGTCACCGCGGATGAGGTTTGTTACATGGGCGACGATCTACCGGATATGCCGGTCCTGGAACGTGTGGGGCTTGCGGTGTGCGTAGCCGACGGGGCGCCCGAGGTGAAGGCGATCTGCCACTATGTCACCCGGCGCCAAGCCGGTCGCGGTACCGCGCGGGAAGTGGTCGAGCTGATCCTGAAGTCGCAGGGACGCTGGGAAGAGGCTGTGCCGCTGGCCATGGCGTAGGGTGTGCGGCTCCGGAGAGTGAAGCAGATCCTTCTGCTTCGCTCAGGATGACACACGGTTTGTGGATGACCGAGGCGCAGGGTGCAGGCGCAGGGTGGCTGTTGTGCTCGATTGTGGATACCGCAGGTCCTTCGACTTCGCTGCGCTACGCTCAGGATGACCCGGTTTGTGGGTGGGTGCCTACCCGCGCCCCGACCATCGGGAGGACCACGGCGTGCCGCCGGCAAGCACCCGCGAGGACCCGCCACGAAGTGGCCACCGGGAAGCA
>CAXTEW010000148.1:0-7404 GCA_964243175.1 uncultured Acidobacteriaceae bacterium | reverse complement strand
ACCCGGCTTTCGGACGAAGAGTGGAAGGGCCACGGCGTTTGGTGGGCCCTGGAAGTAAGGAAGATGCAAGGTGTGCCAGCCTGGAGCCAGCGAAATCCTCGCGCTCACCGTCTGCACATCGTGAATGCTGTCGTCATCGAGAACCAGGTGATCGTCAATGGATAGCCTGGCCCCATCATCCGCCAGGACTGTGAACCCGTAAGATCCGGCGACCGTCACCAGGAAAGCCCCGTGGGGGTCGATGCCAAACCACTCCGTCGCCCGGGAAACGCCGGCGAGGCCGCCGGTATTCCAGAACTGCTGGTGTGGAACATCGAGAACATAGGCATAGAGCGAGCCTACAGAGTCGAGGGACCAGAATGGCTCACACTACTCCGTTGCAGGTCAGGTACATTCTGATCGTGTCGGTCCACAGCTACGACATCTACAACAACTTCCCGGGTCGTGACTTTGAGAACAGCCGGACCCTGGGAAACAGCAGCACTCGCCTGCTCAGCCGCTTCCGGAGACGCGCGTCGGGTGTTTGCGCCTCGGCTGAGTACGGCAGGGCGAGAGCTGCCAGCAAAACCAGCGATAGCCGAGCCGTTGCATCGTGGCATCAGGCTAGAACTCTGCGAGGCTCATACGCAAGAAGGGCCACTCTCGCCAGCTACCCGGGTCACACTTACCGGCCTTCCCCCTGCGCAGGTAACATCGCGCTGCTGGGTCCGGTGGCGGCCCTTCCCCCTCGGCGCCAGGGTATCGTCACAAGCCACCTTTTCGGTCGCACGTACGCCTGTTAGGGGGAACGGTCGTGAGCCGCCCTCGCCTCGTCGTCCCACCTGCATCTAGAAGATGTTATGAAGCTGCGGCTTGATGAGTATGCCGGTCATGAGGATGGCGAAGCCGATGAAGTGTATTCCTTTGAGGGTTTGTGGGAGTCGTTCATAGTCTCTGGCGAGGCGTCTGTAGCGTGCGGCCCAGGCAAGACTCCGTTCAACGACCCACCGGCACGGCAGCAGCACGAAGCCGCGTCTTGCCATAGGGTGCTTGACCACTTCGAGTCGCATGCCATGCTGTTGTGCGGCGGCGGCGGCGGCATTGGCTCCGGTGTAGCCTGATCGACATAGGCCAACTCCACACTATGTCCGGTGATCTGCTGGGCCTGTTCGGCCAAGGGCGGGACCTGATCGCGGTCTCCCTGATCGGTGCCGTGACGGTCAGGGGCAACAGGTGCCCGGGCGTGTCGACCGCGATAGGAACCTTGGAACCATCGCGCCGCTTGGCCCCGTCCTAGCCGGCACGTCCGCCGCTCTCGGGTGTGGACTGCAACTGCGACTGTCGATGCAAATTGCGCTCGGCTGGCCCCTTGCGCCCCGCCCACTCGCGGGCAGTCGACTGCACGTCCGACACCAACGCCTCGAAAACATCCGCGTCCAGCCAGCGACGGAACTGCGGATACACCGCAGCCCACGGCGGCAGATTGCCCGGAATCATTCGCCACGCCCAGCCACTGCGTGCCACGTACCGCAGCGCGTCGAACACATCCCGCAACTCGTGCTCCCGCTGCGCGGCATCCTCACGGCACAGCAATCAATACGGCAACACGAACCACCACTCCTCCTCCTTCACGTCCGACGGATACACCTTGCGAGTCTTGCCCATCCTTCCATGCTGAGACAAGACAAACAGCAGCAAAGACTCTGACAAGGTGCAAAGTCCACAACACCCTGCAGCGATCGCCCACTTTAGCGACCGAGGATCTCAGTCTCATGCTTCCCGGGCCGGTCTAAACCGCGATGACGGGGCGCGCTCCAGCTCATCGAAAGCTGCGCACCTTAACTCACCCAAACGGGGTACTCTGGTGCTTCGCGCTCGCTCGTTCACACCGCGAAACATCTCCGCGCGCGGCACCAGCAGCTCAGCCGCCGCAAAGGATTGTCATGCAAACGATCCAGGGACCAGCCATCCTGCTCGCGCAGTTCCTCGGCGACCAGCCGCCATTTGACTCGCTTGACGCCATCTGCGCCTGGGCCGCCAGCCTGGGTTTTCGCGCGGTCCAGATGCCGACAACTGACCCGCGCTTCTTTGATCTTGAGCAGGCTGCCACAAGCCGCAGCTACTGCGACGATCTTCAGGCTCTGCTCGCCCGGCATGGCCTCCAGATTTCCGAGCTGTCGACCCACCTGCAGGGCCAGCTCGTCGCCGTCCACCCGGCTTACGACCAGCTCTTCGCCGGCTTCGCCCCTGCGCACTACGCGGGCAACGAGCCGGCCCGGCGCGCGTGGGCAATCGACCAGCTCCGCCTGGCCGCTACCGCCAGCCGCAACCTCGGCCTCGCCGCGCATGCCACCTTCTCCGGTGCACTCGCCTGGCCCTACGTGTACCCCTGGCCGCAGCGCCCAGCCGGCCTCATCGAGGAGGCGTTCGCCGAGCTCGCACGGCGCTGGATCCCCATCCTCGACACCTTTGACGAAGCCGGCGTCGACCTCTGCTTCGAACTCCATCCCGGCGAGGACCTGCACGACGGCACCACCTTTGAACGGTTTCTCGCCGCGACCGGCAATCACCCCCGCGCCAAGATCCTCTACGACCCCAGCCACATGGTTCTCCAGCAGCTGGATTACCTCGCCTTCCTCGACATCTACCACCCCTGGATCCGCGCCTTCCACGTCAAGGACGCCGAGTACCGCCCCAGCGGCCGCTCCGGCGTTTACGGCGGCTACGCGGGCTGGGTCGAACGCCCCGGACGCTTCCGCACCGCAGGCACCGGCCAGGTCGATTTTCGCGGCATCTTCTCGAAGCTGGCCCAATACAACTACCCCGGCTGGGCCGTGCTCGAGTGGGAAGACCCCTTGCAAAATGCCGACGATGGCGCCCGCCTGGGAGCCGAGTTCATCCAGCAGCAGATCATTCGCGTCACCGACCGTGCCTTCGATGACTTCGCCGGCGCCACAACCGATCCAGCATCACTCCGCAAGATCCTCGGCCTCTAAGGCCGCATCTGCTTCATCCTGCTGACGGTGCTCGTTCATCCGTTTGCAGGGGGCCAGCGTGGCACCGGGGGAAGACCAGAACTGGGACAATCCGATTGCCTGCAGGCTCTCCATGAAGGAAAACGCCGACTGAAAGCGGCAGGATAGATAGAGCTTGCGACAAGCAGGCTCGATGTGGCATCTTGTAGCTCCTGCTGAGGGAAGGACGCCCATGCTGATTGGTACATACAATTCGCGACACGCGCAGCGTTTGCCGATCGACCGGCTTTGCTGCTGCGCGGCGTCCCTCCGGTCGCGTTAAGCAGCCCTCGACGCCTCTCCTGAAACTCCTGCGCTCCCTGTGATCCAGGCCGTTCCGCGGATTCCCCCCTTTGTCCATCCGCCGTTGTTTCGGCTGATTTGGATCTGCGGGGCGCTGCAGTCGAGAGCCTCCTGAGCTGTCTCCCTTGTTGTCATTGCATCCAGCGATCGCTGGTCAGAGAAAAACCATGTTCGAGTTTTTGCGACACGTACTGGGAAGCCAGTTCGCTTCCGGGGGCCTCGTGCTGATGGCCATCGGCAGCATTGGCGTGCTGCTGCGCGAGCTGCCGAAGCAGGTGTGGGCTTCGCTTGTCGAGCAAACCACGCTGATGATTACGGTAAAGGACGACGACGCGGCGTTTCAGTGGGTAAAGGAGTGGTTTCTGGAACAACACTTCCTCAAGCGCATCCGCCGGGTGGACCTGGACACTACGCTGCGCGGCGCCGAGCTGGCACTGATCCCGGCGCCTGGAACGCATTGGTTCTGGCACAAGGGTCGACCCTTCTGGGTTTCTTTCCATCGCTCTGAGGAAACCAGGGGCCGGGCGCAGCGCCGTGTCGAATCCCTGACATTTCAAACGCCTGGCAGAGACCAGGCTTTCCTCAGGCAGTTTGTAGGCGAAGTCATGGCTTGTCACCACCGAAAGGAGAACCTGGCGTCCTCCCTGTACGTGTATGACGACTATTGGTCTTGCGTGCAGGCATACTCCCCTCGCCTGCTCGACTCGGTCATTCTAAAACCGGGCGAGAAGGAGCGTGTCGTGGAGGATCTGGAGAGATTTCGGGCCTCGCGGCGGCGCTATGGACACCTGGGTGTCCCGTATCATCGCGGCTACCTTCTGCATGGACCTCCCGGTACGGGGAAAACGTCACTTGTCTCAGGCCTGGCCGCGGCATTCGGGATGTCGATCTATGTCGTCAATCTGACCGAGCTCACCGACCGCTTACTCAAGAGTGCCATCAACGAAGTGCCGGAGAACTCCGTCATCCTCTTTGAGGACATCGATTGCATGAGCGCGGGCAATCGCCGGCCTGATCCGGGCACCGGAAGCGAACTGCGGCACGCAGTGAGCAGCGCAGAAGCGAGCGAGGGAGCCGATCGCTCTGGCGTCACACTTTCCGGGCTGCTCAATGTCCTGGATGGATTCCACGCACCTGAAAACGTCGTCTTCGTCATGACGACGAACAATGTGGGTGCGCTCGACCCAGCGCTCCTGCGACCTGGGCGCATCGACTACAAGCTGTTCCTAGGTGAAGCTGTCGAGTCTCAGAAGATTGACTTATATCGCCGGTTCTTCCCTGATGCATCCGTCGCAGCGGCTCGATGCTTTACCCGTGCGCACGGCGCAGACACGATGGCCGAGTTTCAAGGGCTGCTGCTCCGACTGGAACAGCAGGGGGAGTTACAGGTCGGGGAAGCCCTGATTTCCGACCTGGCACAAGAGGAGCCAGTGCACAGTTAATGCGGCCTCCGGATGGGCAGATGGATAGCACGCTGCCCGTCTCCGACCCCCGCAGCTTCTAAGCCGCGCCCTCGCGCGCACCCTTCCACAGGTCGATCCCACCATCGGTTGCATGGCTGTCGATCTCCTGCAACTCCCCTTCCGTGAACCCAAGCTTCTTCACCGCATCGAGCGAGTCATCCAGCTGCTCCACGTTGCGCGCGCCAATCAGTGCCGAGGTCACCCGCTCGTTGCGCAGCACCCAGGCAATCGCCATCTGGGCCAGCGTCTGGCCGCGCCCCTGCGCCATCTCGTTCAGTGCACGCACTCGTTTCAGGTTCTCTTCGCTGAGGAATGCCTTCTGGAACGAGCCTTCCGCCTTCGCGCGCGAGTTCTCCGGCACTCCCTTCAGGTACTTGTTCGTCAACAGCCCTTGCGCCAGCGGCGAGAAGGCAATGCATCCCACCCCCAGCTCACCCAGGGTCGCCAGCAGCCCGTCCTCCACCCAGCGGTTCAGCATCGAGTACGACGGCTGGTGGATCAGCAGCGGCACCCCTTCACTCTTCAGAATCGCGGCCGCTTCTCTCGTCCGCTCCGGGCTGTACGAGGAGATGCCCACGTACAGCGCCTTTCCCTGCCGCACAGCATGTGCCAGCGCGCCCATCGTCTCCTCGAGCGGCACCTCGGTTGTGGGCCGGTGCGAGTAGAAGATATCGACATAGTCGAGGCCCATCCGGTCCAGACTTTCATCGAGCGACGCCAGCAGGTACTTGCGCGAGCCGCCCACCCCGTAGGGTCCTGGCCACATATCCCAGCCAGCCTTCGACGAGATCAGCAGCTCGTTCCGGTGCGCCTTGAAGTCCTTGCGCAGGACCTCCCCAAAATTCTCCTCTGCCGACCCGTACGGCGGCCCATAGTTGTTTGCCAGGTCGAAGTGCGTCATCCCCCGATCAAATGCGCGGCGAATCACCGCCCGCGCTGTTTCGAAGACATCTACCCCGCCAAAGTTCTGCCAAAGCCCCAGCGACACCGGCGGCAGCATGATTCCGGACCGCCCGCACCGTCGAAACTCTGCCCCGTCATACCGTGTCGCATCGGGTACATAACTCATCGGCCACTTCTCCCTGAAATTTCAACTGTTACGCAAATATTCTTCACTTTGGATGCTGCGCATTGCCCGGCAACGCTGCCCGCTCTCTTCGCAAGACGCGGTGCTGCAGCAAACCACTCGCTCCGGCTCTTCCGGTACCTAAGTACCAGCGCCAGCACTTTTCACCTTCCGCTGCCTGATAGGTCACGGCCTCCTTGCCGATATATCACTCAGCCTGATCCCGACGGAGACCTGCGACGGGAGCGGCGTGGACCGGAATCCAGAAGGCCTATGAAGACGGATCGATGAAGAGGGCCAATGAGGAGTGACCAGCGGCAGCATCCACGCCTGGCGTGCGAGGGCACAGCCGAAGTGCAGCTACTGGAGGATTCCTCCGGTGTGTCTGCCAGAATCCTCGATCTCAGCGTCGAAGGCTGTCTGGTCGAACTGGACAGCCCTCTCCCTCTGAAGCAAGGTCTCAGCGTCGAAATCACCTTCACCGTAATGCAGCTTCCGTTTCGTGTCCGGGCAGAGGTCAGGGCATTGCGCGCTGCTCAGACCATCGGCTTCAAGTTCCCCATGCTGAGCGCCAGGATTCGCAGCCAACTGGAAGACCTGATTGGGGAGCTGGACGAGGATCACGCGAAACGACAGGCCAACCTGAAAACCACTGCATCCCGCCGCAGCCACAATGCCGATACCTAGAGAATGCCGTCACCTGAAATGCCGCCGCCTGAAAAGCGGGCCAGTCCTCGGCCCTCTCTGCGGGAATCACCATCCGGCGGGCGCGCACTCCCGTTGCTGTGCGGAAGCTTCAGCGCCCGGCAGTGGCGGGCCAGACGCCCGCGCGCGGCAGATGACGCCCGGGGGAAACGCCAGCCGGGAACAATCGAGTCCCCGGGCGCTAGCCCAGCACCCGCGCCGCTTCCTTCGCAAAGTAGGTGACGATAAACCCGGCGCCGGCACGCCGCAGCCCCACCAGCGACTCGAGCATCGCGCGTTCCGGCTCCAGCCATCCTCTCTCGAAGGCAGCCACCAGCATCGCGTACTCGCCGCTTACCTGGTACGCGCCGAGCGGCACGTCAAAACGATCCCTGGCCGCCCGAATCACGTCCGCGTACGGCATCGCCGGCTTCATCAGGATCATGTCCGCACCTTCCGCGAGGTCGCCTTCGATCTCGCGCATCGCCTCGCGCAGATTGGCTCCATCCATCTGGTACGCACGCCGGTCTCCGAACTGTGGCGCCGAATCCGCTGCCTCGCGAAAGGGCCCGTAAAAGGCCGAGGCAAACTTCGCCGCATAGCTCAGGATCGGCGTATGCTCCCGCCCGGCCGCGTCCAGAGCCCGCCGGATCGCCGCCACCCGCCCATCCATCATGTCGCTCGGTGCCACCACATCCGCGCCCGCGCGCGCCAGCGACACGGCCGCGCGCGCCAGCGGCACCAGCGACCGGTCATTGTGCACATGCATCTCGCCATCGACCGCATGCAGCACCCCGCAGTGGCCATGCGACGTGTACTCGCACAGGCAGACATCGGCAATCAGGACCAGCTCGCGCAGGGCGCGATTTGCCTTCAGTCGCTGCAGGCCCCGCTG